>NZ_JBSHCV010000009.1:0-121896 GCF_053615975.1 Dietzia sp. NPDC055877
GAACCAGCCACTAACCAACCCCGACACGCCCAGCGCTATACACACATTTTGGCCACTAGCCCCCATTAGCCCGCGACACCCGACGAGACGAGAAAGGCGCCCGGAGCATGTGCTCCGGGCGCCTTCTGCGTTGTACCCCCGATGGGATTCGAACCCACGCTACCGCCGTGAGAGGGCGGCGTCCTAGGCCGCTAGACGACGGGGGCTTAGGACGCGGATCCGTTACGGATCTCGCTGCGGAACGCGTCAGACGCGCTCAGCTGGCCTACCAGGACTCGAACCTAGAACGACGGTACCAGAAACCGCTGTGTTGCCAATTACACCATAGGCCACTGAATTCACTCGGCTGCCCCTTCCGAAGCAACCTCGAAGAGACTATCAAACCCCTGTGGGGTGAATGCAAATCGGCTGGTCAATCCGCGATCGGCGCCGCCTTCAGGCGAGCGATCGTGGCCTCGCGACCGAGCAGTTCGAGGGACTCGAACAGCGGCGGCGAGATGTGCGATCCCGTCACCGCCACGCGCACCGGGCCGTAGGCCTTGCGCGGCTTGATCCCCAGCTCCTCCACGAGCGCGGCGGACAGCGCGGCCTCGATGGCCGACGTGGTCCACTCCCCGAGCCCCTCCAGCGCCGCCACGGCCGCGTCCACGACCTCCCGCGCCTCGGCCTTGAGGTTCTTGGCCGCCGACTGCGGGTCGACCGCGAACTCCGCTTCCGGCACGACGAGGAACCGGATCAGGTCCCACGCGTCGGACAGCACCACGATGCGGGTCTGCAGGAGTTCCGCGACGGTCGACCAACGATCGCCGTCAAGGCTCTCCGGGAGGGTCGACCCGTCCTCTGCGGGGTGCGCCACGAGGAACTCACGCAACCGGCGCGCGAACTCCTCGGCCGGCAGCTGCCGGATGTGCTCGGCGTTGATCGCGTCGGCCTTCTTCTGGTCGAAACGGGCCGGGTTGGCGTTGACCTGGCGGATGTCGAACGCGTGCACCATCTCCCCGAGCGAGAACACGTCCCGATCCTCCGACAGACCCCAGCCCAGCAGCGCGAGGTAGTTGAGGAGTCCCTCGGGCAACATGCCGCGGTCGCGGTGCAGAAACAGGTCCGACTGCGGATCGCGTTTGGACAGCTTCTTGTTCCCGTCACCCATCACGAACGGCAGATGCCCGAACGCGGGCACGCCGTCCGCCACGCCGATGCGCTCCAGCGCCCGGTAGAGGGCGATCTGGCGCGGTGTGGAGCTGAGCAGATCCTCACCGCGCAGGACGTGCGTGATCTTCATCAGGGCGTCATCCACCGGGTTGACCAGGGTGTAGAGCGGGATGCCGTTCCCACGCGTCAGCGCGAAGTCCGGGACGGTGCCCGCCTTGAACACCGTCTCGCCCCGGACGAGGTCGTCCCACCCCAAGTCCTCGTCCGGCATCCGGAGACGGACCACCGCGCCACGTCCCTCATCGCGGTACGCCTGCTTCTGCTCTTCGGTGAGGTCACGATCGAAACCGTCATATCCCAGCTTCGGATCACGTCCGGCCGCACGGTGGCGGTCCTCGACCTCCTCCGCCGTGGAGAACGACTCGTAGGCCTCCCCGGACTCGACCAGTCTGCGCACGACATCCAGGTGGAGGTCGCGACGCTCGGACTGGCGGTACGGCGCGTACGGCCCTCCGACCTCCGGGCCCTCGTCCCAGTCCAACCCGAGCCACCGCAGCGCGTCGAGCAGCGCCTCATAGGACTCCTCCGAGTCGCGCGCGGCGTCGGTGTCCTCGATCCGGAAGACGAACGTCCCTCCCGTGTGCCGGGCATGGGCCCAGTTGAACAAGGCGGTTCGGACGAGACCCACGTGGGGGGTCCCGGTGGGAGACGGACAGAAGCGGACGCGAACGTTCGAGGCGGTCATGGCGACCATCCTAGTGACGATCCCGCCTCCCACCCCCGGCGAGGACCGGCCTAGGATCAACCGAGTACTCGTGGGCGCCGCCGGGGCGTGGATCCACGGGGTGCCCGAGTCGAGGGAGGCCAGCCGTGGCGTCAGGGAACACCCCCGACGTCGGCCGTCCCGTGACCGCGCCGGACTTCCTGCTCTCCCGGCCTACCGGTTCACTGCGGACCCAGGGCGTCCTCCAGACCTTCACCGACCCCGCCGACGCCGCCCTCGCCCTGAGATCCGGCGCCTGTGGTCTCGTCGTGGGCGCGATCGGGTTCGAGCCCGATACGCCCGCTGCGCTCACGGAACCGGAGCTGGTGGTCCGCACCGACGGTCCGCTGGAACCCCCGGCCTACTTCCGGGGCATCCGCACCCGCGCCCGCGTCGTCGAGGAGATCCCGTCCCCCGCCGAGCACCGGGCACGGGTGTCGACCGCGCTGACCGCGATCAACGCCGGTGGGGTGGGCAAAGTCGTGCTGGCCCGTGCGGTCCGGCTGGAATCCGACGAGCCGATCGACCCCCATGCCGTGTGTGCCACGCTGATCGACTCCAGCTCGCACGCGGACGGTTTTCTCGTGGACCTCTCCCCCGCCGGCGACCACTGCGCCGGGCGAGTCCTGGTGGGCTCGAGTCCCGAACTGCTCGTGCGGCGCCGCGGGGACGTCGTCGAGTGCCACCCGCTGGCCGGCTCGGCGCCGCGCGACGCGGACCCCACCGTCGACCAGGCCTCCGCCCGCGCACTGCGCGACTCCGGAAAGGACGCGTTCGAGCACGCCTTCGTCGTGAATTCGATCGCCGAGGCACTGGGCCCGCTCTGCGGGGAACTGGAGATCCCCGCGCGTCCCTCGCTCACCTCCACCCGCGAGATGTGGCACCTCGGCACGCGGATCCGCGGCCGCATCGCCGACCGTCGGACCACCGCGCTGGATCTGGCACTCGCGGTCCATCCCACCCCGGCGGTGTGCGGGACACCGACGGACGAGGCGAGACGGCTGATCGCCGGCATCGAGGGCCCACGCGGTTTCTACGCCGGGACCGTCGGATGGGCCGATGCCTCCGGTGACGGCGACTGGATGGTCTCCATCCGCTGTGCGGAGATCGACGCCGGACGGACCGGGGCCGTCGCCTGGGCCGGCGGGGGGATCGTGGCCGACTCCGACCCCGACGACGAGGTGGCCGAGACCGGGGCCAAGCTGCGGACCGTACTCAAGGCGTTCAACGTCTCCTGAGCCGGCAGAACCGGCCGCCGAGGCCGTGTCGGTGGCCGGAAGAACCGACTGCCGGATGTGACTAGCGGTCGACGACCGGATTGCTCAGCGAGCCGATCCCCTCGATCTCGACCGTGACCCGGTCCCCCGGCAGCATCGGACCGACACCGGCGGGCGTGCCGGTGAGCACCACATCGCCCGGCAGCAGCGTCATGACCCGGCTGATGTACTCGATGATCTCCCCGACGGTGTGCATGAACTGCGAGGTGTTGCCGTCCTGCTTCAGCTCCGGGCCGCCGCCCTCGCTCGTCAGCGTGGTGCGCACATCCAGGCCGTTGGGGTCGAGATCCGTGACGATCCACGGGCCGAGCGGGCAGAACGTGTCGTAGCCCTTGCCCCGGGTCCACTGCCCGTCCGATTTCTGCTGATCACGCGCGGTCACGTCGTTCGCACAGGTGTAGCCGAGGATCACCTCGTGGGCGCGCGCGGCGGAGACATCGCGACAGGGCTGACCGATCACCACGGCCAGCTCGCCCTCGTAATCGACCCGCTCCGAGCTCGGCGGGTACGCGATCGCGGCCTCGGGCCCCACGACCGACGTGTTGGGCTTGAGGAAGATCAACGGCTCCGCAGGAGCCTCGCCCCCCATCTCCGCCGCGTGCTCCGCATAGTTCTTGCCGATGCACACCACCTTGGAGGCCAGGATCGGGGCCAGGAGACGTACATCGGCCAGCGGCCACTCACGGCCGGTGAACTCGGGGGTGCCGAAGGGATGTTCGGAGATCTCCGCGCAGGTCAGCGACGACGGGTCGGAGACGTCACCACGGACCTCAACGAAGGCGAACCCCTGCGGGTGGGCAATTCGGGCGAGACGCATGCCCCCGATCCTAGGCCGTTCGCAGATCCCGGAGAGTGCGCGCCCCGCGCTCCCCGAGCTCGGCGATCTGGGCGAGGTACAGCTCGGCGCAGGCCACCGCGTCGACGAGCGCGTCGTGGGCCCGGTACCGCGGCAGTCCGTATCTCTCGCGCGCTCCCCACAAACGGAGGTCGTCCGGGTGGGGGTCGGCCGTGAACCCCATGTCGATGCCCGGCCGAGTCACCCGCCTCTGCAGCTCGAGGGTGTCGACGGCCACGAGCGGCGGACGCACGCCGTACACACGGCGACACATCGCGCCGAGGAAGTCGATCTCGATCGGGCTGTAGTGGGCGAGCAGCACGCGACCGACCATGGCATCGAAGAGCAGGTCAACCACCTCGCACACCTCCGAGCCCTCGGCGATCCTGTCGTCCGTGATGCCGTGCACGATCGCGCTCTGGCCCACCCCGTCGTCGTCGCCCCGGGCGTCCGCCCGCACCAACACCGCCCCGGCGCCCCCGAGGGCGATCCGCGTCCCGTCCACGGGCACGAACCCCACCGCGAGGACCCTGTCGCGCCGCGGGTCCAACCCCGTGGTCTCGACATCGACGGCGAGCAGCGCCAGCTCGTCCACCGGCGTCGCCCGGTCGGGCACAGGGCTCTCGAGATAGCGGCGCAGCCCACCATCCGGTAACTTCGCCGCGGCTCTGCGCCTGCCGCGCTCACCGTCCCGCCGGCCGAACGCCATCACATCCGTCCGACCGGGTACTTGAGCGCCAGTGCGTCCTGCGCCGCGGCGATGATCCGGAACGCCGCCCGCAGTCGGTGTCGGTCTTTGCTACCCAGGCTCCTCGGGTCGACGTTGTTGTCCTGTGGCCTGCCCTCCGCGATCTGGAGGGCGTGATGTCGGTAGGCGAGCCGGCGCAGGAAGCGGAAGGCCTCGGCCAGATTCTCGGCGTCGCCACGCGCGATCCCCCCGGCGCTCGCCGCGGCGTCGAGCCGGTCCAGCGTCGCCACCTCCTCCACCCCGGCCGCCACGGCATGAAGACGCGCGATCTGTACGACCGGGGCGATCCCGCCCGCCTTGATCTCGAGCGTGTTGCGGTACTCGCCCCGGCGGGCCACCACCAGTCCACGGAAGAACCCCAGCGGGGGTTGCCACTCGCACGCGATCCTCGCCAGGTGAGCCTGGAATCGGGGGCTGGCGCTGGCGCGCGCGAGCATATCCCGGCGAATCGGCGCGAGAAGCGCCGCCGGGCCGCGGATGGCCCGGATATCGAAGAACACCTGCGCATGGAGCATCGCATCGGGATCCGGGGCGCCGACCCAGTCCGCGACCTGGTTGATCCACTCCGTCGTCGTACGACGCCACGCGGGGTTGGCGGCCATCACGTCTCCGGGGCACAGAGGGAATCCCGCGCGGTCCAGGCCGTGGCAGACCCGATCGGCCAGGGCCGCGAAGTAGTCGTCGGCGCCCGCGACCGTGGCGGCGTCGTCCGCCAGCACCAGGGCGTTGTCCTGGTCGCTGGCCACCCCGAGCTCGTCGCGGGCCTGCGACCCGAGCCCCACCCAGCAGTACGGGACCGGCGCGGGTCCGAGCTCCTCCTCCGCCAATGCCAACAGCCGACGCGTGGCGGCGTCCGCGGTCGCCGTGACCACGCGGCCGATATCCTGAGGCGTCGTCCCCCTGCGGACGAACTCACCCACCAGCGGCGGCAGCCTCTCTGCCAGCCCGGCGACCGCCGCGGCATCCGGAGCGCGCGCGATCCGCGCCGCCAGATACACCGGGTCCGCCTGGACCATGCGCAGTAGGTCCCCGGACGTCACCACCCCCAGCGGCACCCCGCCGTCGACCACCGGCAGGTGGTGGACCCCGCGATCGATCTGCAGGAGCGTGGCATCGAACGCGCGGGTGTGGACGTCGACGGAGACCGGGTCGGGGCTCATGATGGCCGACACCGGCGCGCTCGTGTCGGCGTCGACGGCCACCACCTTCGACCGCAGGTCACGGTCGGTGAAGATCCCGATCACCGCGGCGGACTCGACCACCAGCAGCGACGAGACCCGGCGCTCGGTCATGATCCGTGCGGCCTCCCGGATACTGGCCTCCGGCCCGATGGTCACCGCGTCCCGCGTCAGCAGCTCCCCGACCGGCGTTCCCAGTACATCGCCCCCGGAGGCCGCCACCCGCGCGGAGGCGAGGTCCTCACGGATCCTGTCGCTGCGTTCGCCGAAGAAGTCCTTCAGGACCGGGTGCTCGGCCGCGACCTCGTCGAACACCTCCCTTGACATCTCGAGCAGCAGTGTGTCGGCGACCGCGTCCATCCGGTACCGGGACGGTCCGGCGTGGGCGAGGGTCGAGTATCCGAAGCAGTCACCCTCGTCGCGGGTGTCGAGCAGCGTGCCCTCCGGGTCGCAGATCTCGACGGCGCCGGACCGGATGATGTGCAGGGTGTCGTTGGTCTCCCCCGCCCCGACGATCACGCTGCCGCGCCGGTGGTAGCGCTGGGTCAGTCTGGCGGGCAGTCGATCGAGTACGGTCCCGGGCAGCTCATCGAACGGCGCGCACCGCGCGAGAAAGTCCCGCACCTCGACCAGTTCGACGTCCATGACTCCACTGTGAACGCCGACGGCCCGCGGTGTGATCCTCTTCACGCGAATCACACCCGCGGGCCGTCGGCACCCGGCCCGGACACCCGGCGCCGTACCGGGGGATCTAGGCGCTGACCGCCGCCACGATCCGGTCGCCCACCTCGGCGGTGACGATCTCGGTGTCGCCTCGCGACGCGAGATCGGCCTCGACGGCGGCCTCGACACGATCGGCCTCGGCGTCCTTGCCGACGTGGCGCAGCAGCAGCGCCACAGACAGGATCGCGGCCGTCGGGTCGGCCTTGCCCTGTCCGGCGATGTCCGGCGCCGAGCCGTGGACCGGCTCGAACATGGACGGGTTGGTGCCCGAGGCGTCGATGTTGCCCGACGCCGCCGTCCCGATGCCGCCGGTGACCGCCGCCGCCAGGTCCGTGATGATGTCGCCGAACAGGTTGTCGGTGACGATCACGTCGAAGCGCGACGGGTCGGTGACCATGTAGATGGTCGCCGCGTCGATGTGGCAGTAGTCCACCTCGACCTCGGGGAACTCCGGCGCCACCTCGTCGACGGTGCGCTGCCACAGTCCGCCGGCGTTGACCAACACGTTGGTCTTGTGGACCAGCGTGAGCTTGCCGCGCCGCGACGTCGCCCGGGCGAACGCGTCGCGCACGACGCGCTCCACGCCGTAGCGGGTGTTGACCGAGGTCTCGGTACCCATCTCGTGCGGCGTTCCGACACGGATGGCGCCACCGTTACCGGTGTAGAGGCCCTCGGTGCCCTCGCGGACGACGACGAAGTCGATCTCGCCGGGCGCCTTCAGCGGCGTGGCCGAGCCCGGGTACAGCTTGGACGGCCGCAGGTTGACGTGGTGATCCAGGGCGAACCGCAGCGGGAGCAGCATGCCCCGCTCGAGAACGCCGGCCGGCACGGATCGGGGATCGCCGATCGCGCCGAGCAGGATCACGTCGTGCTCCTTGAGGCTCGCGATGTCCTCGTCGGTGAGGGTCTCCCCGTTGCGGAGGTAACGGCGCGCACCGAGGTCGTACTCGGTCTTCTCGACTCCGGGCACGAGTGCGTCGAGCACCTTGAGCGCCTCAGCCGTGACCTCGACACCGATGCCGTCTCCGGGTATGACTGCCAGCTTCATGAGGGTGGTCGGTTCCTTTTCGCTTCTAGTCCAGGTTGATCTGGGTGGCGGTGGCGCTGAGCTCCGAGACGATCCGGTCGACGGTGGGCTCGGCCACGGCGCGGTCCACCCGCAGGATCAGCGAAGCCCCCTCGCCGCTGGCGTCCTGGCTCAGGGCCGCGGCCTGGATGTCGACGCCCTCGCCGCCGAGGATGGAGCCGACGCGGCCGAGCACGCCGGGGCGGTCGGCGTAGTGGACGAACAGGTTCTGCCCCTCGGCACGCATGTCGAAGCCGCGCTCGTTGATCCGCACGATTTTCTGGACCTTCTCCAGGCCCGAGAGCGTGCCGGTGACGCTCGCGCTCGCGCCGTCCGCGGTCACGGCCGTGACGGAGACGGTACTGCGGTAGGACTTGGACTCGCTGCGGGTCTCCACCGAGTGGGTGACGCCGCGCTGCTCGGCCATCTGGCCGACGTTGACGAACGTGGCCGGCTCGTCGGTGATGGCGGAGAACATGCCGCGCAGCGCGGCCAGGCCGAGCACGTCGACCGACTCGGCGGCGAGCTCGCCGGAGACCTCGACCTTGACGGTGGTGGGGACGCCGGGGCACAGGTGCCCTGAGACGAGGCCGACCTTGCGGACGAGATCGAGCCAGGGGGCGACCTCATCGCCGACGGGACCGCCGGAGACGTTGACCGCATCCGGGACGAACTCCCCGCGGAGGGCGAGGAGGACGCTGCGGGCGACGTCGGTGCCGGCGCGGTCCTGGGCTTCGCTGGTGGAGGCGCCCAGGTGCGGGGTGACGACGGTGTTGGAGAGCTCGAACAGCGGCGAATCGGTGCAGGGCTCGGTGTCGAACACGTCGAGCGCGGCGGCGCGGACCTTGCCGGACTTGAGTGCGTCGACCAGCGCGGACTCGACGATCAGGCCACCACGTGCGGCGTTGACGATCACGACGCCGTCCTTCGCACGGGCCAGACGGTCCGCGTCGAAGAGGCCGGCGGTCTCCTTGGTCTTGGGCAGGTGCATCGTGATGATGTCCGCACGCGCGACCAGCTCGTCGATGTCGACGAGCTCGATACCCAGCTGTGCGGCGCGTGCGGCCGGGAGGTACGGGTCGTAGGCGATGAGGTTGGTCTCGAACGCCGCCAGCCGCTGCGCGACGAGCTGTCCGATCCGGCCCAGTCCGACCACGCCGACGGTCTTGCCGAGCAACTCGACACCGTTGAACGAGCTGCGCTTCCAGGTGTGCTCGCGCAGCGTCGCGTCGGCCGCGGGGATCTGGCGGCAGGCGGACATCAGCAGCGCCACCGCGTGCTCGGCGGCGGAGTGGATGTTCGACGTGGGGGCGTTGACGACCATGACGCCGCGCTCGGTGGCCGCGGGGATCTCGACGTTGTCCAGGCCGACGCCGGCACGGCCGATGATCTTGAGACCGGGCGCTGCCGCGAGCACCTCGGCGTCGACGGTCGTGGCCGAGCGCACGAGAAGCGCGTCGGCGTCCTTGACCGCCTCGAGGAGCTTCGGGCGATCCGGGCCATCGACCCATCGGACCTCGACGGCGTCGCCGAGCGCATCGACGGTCGACTGGGCGAGCTTGTCGGCGATGAGGACGACGGGACGTCCGGATGCTGTCACAGTGGGAACTCCTCAGTGTCAATTCGGGCACGGTCAGTCTAGGCCACCCATCCCCGCCGCTCACCAGTGGCCGCCGGTGGCCTACAGAGACCTCGACGGCCTATCGTGACGAACGCCTCACCCGTAGCCTCGGTGTTCTCCTGATGATCGGAAGGTCGCCCCCATGGCCCGCTCACACCGTTCGATGTCCGGGCCCGACCGGTTCCCCGGGTCGCGGGCCGCCGCCCTACGCCCCACCCGCGGTCGGTCGGCGACGGCGATGTACCTCCGTGCGCACCTCTACGGCGCCGCGGTGGGACGCACGATCCTCGATCGGTGCATCAGCGCGGTCGATCCCGCGGACAGGGCGCGGCTCGCGCCACTTCGCCCCCAGTTCGAGGGGGAGATCGCCACAACGCGGCGCCTGCTGACGGGGATCTCGCCGGTGGGTGCGCCGGGCCGCCGCATGGTGCGGGCGTCGGCGACGATCGCCCTCGCCGCGCTCCCGGCGGGGCCGATCGTGCGCGATCCGCTGACCAGACTCGGCCTGCTCGAGAGCCTGCGCACCCTGGTCGTGGCGAAGAAGTCGATGTGGGAGTTGCTCGCCGAGTCGTGGGTGGCTGACGGCGATGACGCCGCCGTCGTCGACGCCCGCGCCCCCGGGCCCGACGACGACGACACGATGCTCCCCGGCGACGTCCGGAGCCTCCTGCTCGCGCTCGCGGACCAGGCCCGGTCACAGGAGAACCTGCTGGAGGAGCTACGCCGTGGCTACGGCCTGGAACTGTTCGGGTGAGCGCGGCCGGCCGGATACGCGCGGACGTCGCCGTGGTGGGCTCCGGCCCGAACGGTCTCGCCGCGGCGCTGCTGTGCGCGCGATCCGGTCGCCGGGTCGTCGTGCTGGAGGAGCAGGAGAGCATCGGCGGCGGTTGTCGAACCGTCCCTCTGCCCGACCTGCTCTCCGGCGCCGACCGGGAACGGGCACTGTCGTCCGGTCACTGGGACGGGCTGGTCGTCGATCCGTGCTCGGCCGTCCATCCGATGGCCGGTGCGTCGCCGTTCTTCCGCGAGTTCGACCTCGCCGCGCACGGTGTCGAGATGGTCACTCCCCCGGTGCAGCTGGGGCACGCGCTGCCCGGCCGGGATGCGATCGTCGTGCCAACCGACCCCGCTCCGGGTGCCCTCGCGGCCGGGTTCGGCTCAGTGCGGGAAGCAGCCGCGTGGTGGTCTCTGATGGGCGCGCTCGCCCGTCGACCCGTCGAGGTGGCCGCCGCAGCGCTGTCGGACCAGCGTTCCGTCCCGTCCCCGGCCGCCACCGCAGCACTCGCCGGCGCCTTCGTCCGCGCACACCCCCGGGGTGCGCTGCCGGACTCACTGGGCACCGACGGGCGGACGCTGATGTCCGGGATCGCCGCCCACGCCATCACCCCGCTCGGCTCACCGGCCGCCACGGCGGCCGGCCTCGTTCTCGGATCACTTCTCCACGCCCCCCTGGGCTGGGCCCTTCCGGCGGGTGGGAGCGGCGCGCTCACGGCCGCACTCGCCGACGCACTGCACGCTGCCGGCGGGGTGATCCGAACAGGCGTCCGCATCGGTGGCCTGGCAGAACTCGACGCCCCGCACGTCGTGTTCACCACCTCGCCGCGCGGACTGGGCTCGATCCTGCTGGCGTCCTCGCCCTCGCCCGCCACGGCCCGACGCGCTCGCCGTCTCAACCGCGTCCCCATGGGCGGCGCGGCGGCCAAGGTTGATCTCGTTCTCTCCGGGCCGGTGCCGTGGCGAGATGCCCGGCTCCGCGAGGCGGGCACCGTGCATCTCGGTGGCGATACCGACGCCATCCGGCTCGCCGAACGTGAGGTGTCGGCCGGCCGCCATGCCGACAAGCCGATGATCCTGATCTCCCAGCCGTGGGTCACGGACCCCGGCCGCATCGCCGACGACGGCCGCCGGCCACTCTGGACCTACGCCCACGTCCCGGCGTTCTCGGAGCGGGACCAGACCGAGCAGGTCCTGGACGCGCTTGAGGCCGTCGCCCCGGGCGTGCGCGACGTGGTGGTGGCAACGCACTGCACTCCGGCCTCCCGGATGTCCGAGCACAATGCGAACCACCTCGGCGGGGATATCGCCGGTGGCCGGGTGGACCTACGCGGGCTGATCGCCCGCCCCGTCCCGCGCGTGGATCCGTTCGCCACCGGGATCCCCGGCGTCTGGCACGCCTCCGGCTCGACCCCGCCCGGCCCCGGCGTCCACGGCATGGCCGGGCAGCACGTGGCGCGGCGGATCCTCCGCGCCTGACCCACCCGGCTCAGCCGGTCACTGGAAGGAGACGAACCACGGCCTGGGCTCGACCGCCATCGTCTGCTCCGGCGTGAAGGTGGGGGTGTCCTCGTCGTAGAAGTTCTTCCACGCCAACCGGATGTCGGGCGACAGGCCTGAACGCAGGGCGTCCCACGTCCCCAGTTTGAGGTCCGGGGTGCCGTGGCCGTCGGCGTGCAGCGCGATGGCCAACTCGGGCCGCGAGGTGTCGATCTGTTCGCGGTTCGAGATCATCGCCGTGCTGAACTGATGGAGGATCAGGAGCTTCTGGGGTCCGCCCGACTCCCTGGTCAGATCAGCCAGCCAGTCCACGACGCGATTGATCTCCTCGGCATCCACCGACCCGATCTGGGCCCCGGGCTGCTGCCCCGGCTTCAGCTTCCACTCCGGATCCAGCGCGAGCCCCACGTCCGGTCGCTTCAGCAGGTCCTCGAAGATCCTGGCCTGGTCGACCATGTCGGCCATTCCGGGCTGCAGATCGATCACCGCGTAGCCGCCGGCGGCCGTGATCGCGTCGACCAGCGGTTCGAACTCTTCCGGGCCCCACTCGTTGGTGAAGTTCCCGTCGTCACCCGGCGCGCCGGAAGCGACGGTGCCGATGATCTCGAAGGCGGGCACGACCTGTTCGGGGGAGTACGGCTGGTACTGCTCGACCAACCTCTGCACCCGGGCCACGCTCTCCTCCGGTCCCTGCTCACCGAGGATCCCGAGAGCCGGGGTGATCGGCGAACCGTACGCCGCGACGAAGCGCCGGCCCGGGAACACCAGCTGGCCACCGCCGGGAAGCTCGGGAACGGCGCGGGCCTTCTCGACCCGGTCCGCGACCTCCTCCTCACTCCCCCAGTCCGGCCCGAGCGCGTAGATGACCTCGGCGTCCCGCACGGCCTCCACCGATCCGCCGTCGACCCGCGGGTCCGGCGCGCGTAGATGCGACACCGCGCCTCCGGTGGCCACGGCGGTGGCGATCGCGGCGACAGGGGTTCCGTCGTGCACGAGAACCGTGGGAGCCTCGTCGCCTGCCCACGCCGGCGATCCGGTCTCGAACGGTTCGGCATCAGCCACCCCGGCCGAGCCCGCACCCGTGTCCCGCGACAGGGGCGTGCCCGAGGTCATCAGCGCCGGTGCACCGGGGCTCAGATGGACGGTGGTGTCGTCAATGCGGGTCTCGGGAACATCCACCTCGGCCTCGAAGGAGACCCCGGTCAGTTCCTCGAGCCCGGCGCGGTCCCCGGGGGCGTCGACCACGTCGGCGTCGTCGGGTTCGAACGAGACGTCTCCGACCCGGAGCACCCGCTCGGCGCCGAGTCTCGCGATCTCCTCGGCCAGCTCCGCGTCCCCGCCCGGCACCGAGGTCAACATGGGCGCCCGGAGTCCCACCGCCACCGACGCCGCACGAGCCTGTGCGGCCGCGTCCGGGGCGGCCACGACGACCACGGGAGCGGTGTCCAACAGAAGGGCGGTCGCCTCCACGCCCGAGCCGTCCGTGTCCACGGCCACCCGCGTTCCCTGCTCATCGGCTGCCCGGGCACCCGGCCCCTCGCCTGACGAGCCGGAGGTACAGGCGACCGTGGACGAGGCCAGGCAAAGGGCGAGGACCGCCGCACCCACACCTCGTTTGATGTGACGCACGACGGTCCTCCAAGCACTCGGGATCAGATCCCGGTGGACCCTACAGGCATCTCACCGGGAACTCCCCCGCAACACTCAGGCGGTCTCCGTGATCGGACGGTCGACCCAGCTCATGAGGTCGCGCAGCTTCTGGCCGGTGACCTCGATCGGGTGCTCGGCGTTCTCCTTGCGGAGCTGCTCGAGCTCGGAGTTCCCGCCCTCGACGTTGGCAACGAGACGCTTGGTGAACTCGCCGTTCTGGATGTCGGCGAGGATCTCCTTCATGCGCTCCTTGGTGCCGGCGTCGATCACCCGGGGGCCGGAGAGGTAGCCGCCGAACTCCGCGGTGTCGGACACCGAGTAGTTCATGCGGGCGATGCCGCCCTCGTACATGAGGTCGACGATGAGCTTGAGCTCGTGGAGCACCTCGAAGTAGGCGAGCTCGGGCTCGTAGCCGGCCTCGACCATCACCTCGAAGCCCGTCTTGACGAGCTCCTCGGTGCCACCGCAGAGCACGGCCTGCTCACCGAACAGGTCGGTCTCGGTCTCGTCCTTGAAGGTGGTCTTGATAACGCCGGCGCGGGTGCCGCCGATGGCCTTGGCGTAGGAGAGCGCGAGCGCCTCTCCCTCACCCTTCGGGTCCTGCTCGACGGCGATGAGCGCCGGGACACCCTTGCCGTCGACGAACTGACGACGCACGAGGTGGCCGGGGCCCTTGGGGGCGACCATCGCGATGGTGATGTTGTCAGCGGGCTTGATCAGACCGAAGTGGACGTTCAGGCCGTGCCCGAAGAACAGGGCGTCGCCGTCGTTCAGGTTGGGCTCGATGTCCTCGGTGAAGATCGCGGCCTGCGAGGTGTCCGGGGCCAGCAGCATGACGACGTCGGCCCACTTGGCGGCCTCCGCGGCGGTCATGACCGTCAGCCCGGCCTCTTCGGCCTTGGCGCGCGACTTGGAGCCCTCGCGCAGGCCGATGACGACCTCGACACCCGAGTCGCGCAGGCTCAGCGAATGCGCGTGGCCCTGCGAGCCGTAGCCGATGACGGCGACCTTGCGCCCCTGGATGAGCGACAGGTCAGCCGCGTCGTCGTAGAACATCTCCACTGCCATGGTGATGGATTCCCTTCTTAAGGTTGGTGATAGAAGTCGAGACTATCGAGTGGTGGTGATGGACTTGGGGCCGCGTCCCAGCGCGACCATGCCGGACTGCACGATCTCGCGGATGCCGTAACCGTCGAGCATCCGCAGGAGTGCGTCGAGCTTATCCGGGGTGCCGGTCGCCTCGAGGGTCACCGACTCCGGGGCGACGTCCACGACATGGGCACGGAACAGGCTGGCGATCTCCACGATCTGGCCACGGTTCGTCGCGTCGGCGCGGACCTTGACCAGGGTGAGTTCGCGGGAGACCGAGCCGGCCGGGTCCTGCTCGACGATCTTGATCACGTTGACCAGTTTGTTGAGCTGCTTGGTCACCTGCTCGAGCGGGAAGTCCTCGACGTTGACGACGATCGTCATCCGCGACAGACCATCCGTTTCGGTCGGGCCGACGGCGAGCGACTCGATGTTGAACCCGCGCCGGGAGAAGAGCGAGGCCACGCGTGCGAGCACGCCCGGCTTGTCCTCCACCAGAACGCTCAGGGTGTGGGAGCGAGCGGTCACTGGTCCTCCTCCTGGGCGGCGATCACCGCGGCGTCGATCCGCTCGGTCGCCTCGTGGATCTCCGCGGGCTCGTCCGCCGCGGAGTCGCTGTCGTCGAACAGCGGCCGGATGTCCCGGGCCGCCATGATCTCGTCGTTGGACGTTCCGGCCGCGACCATGGGCCACACCTGGGCGTCCTTGCCCACGATGAAGTCGATGAGCACCGGCCGGTCGTTGATCTCCCGGGCCTGGGCGATCACCTCGTCGACATCCTCCGCACGCTCACAGCGCAGCGCCACGCAACCGAGCGCCTCGCCGAGCTTGACGAAGTCGGGGATGTGCATCGAGTGGGTCGACAGATCGGTCTGCGAGTAACGCTGGTCGTAGAACAGCGTCTGCCACTGTCGGACCATGCCCAGGTTTCCGTTGTTGATCAGCGCGACCTTGATCGGTGCGCCCTCGATCGCACAGGTGGCGAGCTCCTGATTGGTCATCTGGAAGCAGCCGTCGCCGTCGATGGACCACACCTCGGCATCAGGACGGCCGAACTTCGCGCCCATCGCGGCGGGGACCGAGTACCCCATGGTCCCGAGCCCGCCCGAGTTGAGCCACGTGCGCGGCTTCTCGTACCGCACGAACTGCGCGGCCCACATCTGGTGCTGACCGACGCCCGCGCAGTAGATGGCGTCGGGACCGGCAGCCGCACTGAGCCGCTCGATGACGTACTCGGGCGACAGCGAACCGTCGGACTGCGGGGCGTACCCGAGCGGGTACTCGCTGCGGATCTCGTCGAGCTGCTCGACCCAGGTGGCGGGGGCCTTCATCGACCCCGAGTCCCGCTCGCCTCGAAGGGTCTGGACGAGCTCGGCGAGCACCTCCTTGATGTCGCCGACGATCGGGACGTCCACGGCACGGTTCTTGCCGATCTCGGCCGGATCGATGTCCGCGTGGATGACCTTGGCGTCCGGTGCGAAGGTGTCGAGACGGCCGGTGACCCGGTCGTCGAACCGCGCGCCCAGGGTGATGAGCAGGTCCGAGCGCTGCAGGGCGGCCACCGCGGCGACGGTGCCGTGCATGCCCGGCATGCCGTAGTGCAGCCGGTGGGAGTCCGGGAACGCGCCCCGCGCCATCAGGGTGGTGACGACCGGGATCCCGGTCAACTCGGCGAGCTCCATGAGCTCCGCCGAGGCGTCCGCCTTGATGACGCCGCCACCGACGTAGAGCACGGGCCGCTTGGCCCGGGCGATCATCCGGGCGGCCTCGCGGATCTGCTTGCCGTGCGGCTTCGTGACCGGACGGTAGCCGGGCAGCTTCATCTCGGGCGGCCAGGAGAAGGTCATCTCGTTCTGCAGGACGTCCTTGGGGATGTCCACGAGCACCGCGCCCGGGCGGCCGGACTGCGCGATGTGGAAGGCCTCGGCGATCATCCGCGGGATGTCGTCACCATGCGAGACCAGGAAGTTGTGCTTGGTGATCGGCATCGTGATGCCGGAGATGTCGGCCTCCTGGAAGCCGTCCGTGCCGATGAGGGCGGTACCGACCTGGCCAGTGATGGCCACGACGGGGACCGAGTCCATCTGCGCGTCGGCGAGCGGGGTCACCAGGTTGGTGGCACCGGGGCCGGAGGTCGCCATGCAGACGCCGACCTTGCCGGTGACCTGCGCGTACCCGGTCGCCGCGTGGCCGGCGCCCTGTTCGTGACGCACGAGAACGTGCCGGACCCTGGCCGAGTCGTACAGCGGGTCGTAGACCGGCAGGATGGCCCCGCCGGGGATTCCGAAGACGACCTCGGTGCCGATCTCCTCGAGAGACCGGACCACGGCCTGGGCTCCGGTCATCCGCTCAGGGGCCGTGGACCGGGCCTTGTGCTCTGTACCCGGACGAGGCCCGGGCTGTGCCGTTGGTGCGCTCACTTCAACTATCCTTCATGCTGGTCGTGGAGCAGTGGATTGTCGCCCTCCGCGGCCCGGTCGGCCCGCGGGTACCCGGCAACAAAAAACCCCCGACGGCCACGGGGCCGGCGAGGGTGCGCGTCGTCGAGAAGCCAGGTGACGGCTCAGGCGCCGACGCGCCGGCCGAGTACGAGACCGTTCCGTGTGTTCATGGCACCCAGACTAGGTGGGCGCCGACCACAGCGTCAACTCGTGGAACCCCGATCCCACCATGTGGACCGTGAGACACTGTCAAGCATCATGAGCGCGCAATTTTCAGCCCCCCTCCCGGAATCCACTCCCCGCGACCGGTCACTTTTCCGGGTCAATCCCATGTCGTACATCGTCATCGCGATCTTCCTGCTGGCGATCGCCTGGCCCGCGACGGCCTATCCGCTCGCGCTCGGCTGGCTCGTGCTGCTTCCGATCGCCTTCGCCTGGTGGGTGGCCCGCACCTCGACCAGACTCGACGACGAGGGCGTCCACCTGTCGACCTGGCGTAGCCGCCGGTCCGTGCCGTGGGACGAGGTCAAGGGCGTGATGTTCCCCAAGAACGGGTTCGCGCGCCTGGTCACGACCGAGGAGGCGTCACTGCCGATGGGCGGCGTCTCCTTCCACGACCTGCCCCGGCTCTCCCGGGCCAGCGGGGGCCGGATCCGCGACCCCTACAGCGCCACCAGCCCCGGCGACGACTGAGTCCCGCGCCTCTGCCTCACCGGTCCCTGATGAGCGTGTCCGGCTGACGCCGTTCCGGATCGGCAGCCCACTGGCCACACCCCTGCCCGCGGGCACCCGGTCCGCGACGGCCTGTCGTCGTAGCCCCATCCGCTCGTACAACAGCGTGACGGCCACCCCGAGGACCACGCCGGCGACACACCACCCGCTGAGCACCCAGACCGCGTGACCGAGGCCCGCGCCCCAGCTCGAGTCGAAGAACATGATCGACCGCAGCCCCAGGTACGCCTGGTGCATCGGCTGGAGGGAGCCGATCGCGACGAAGATCTGCGGCAGCATCTGAGTGGGTGTCGCCCCTCCTGACGTCGGGATACCCAACACGACGAACAGCACCAGGTTGACGAGCAACCCCGCGTTACCGATCGCCGCGAGTATCGCGTGGGCGCACACCCCGACCGCGACGATCACCAGGTTCGAGAACCAGAACATGTCCCACGCGTCGTACCCCGTCACACCGATGATGTCCGCGACCCACAGGCACAGCGCCGACACCAGCGGTGCCGTGACCACCGTGACCGCCCACTTCCGGAACATCGTCTGCAGACGCCCGAACGGCGCGACGTGCACGTGGAGCGCGAGCGGGCCGATCTCGAGCGGGATGAAGCCCAGCCGGGCATCGAGGAGATTCGAGATGATCATGGCCCCGGTGAACCCGGCCAGGATCACGATGAGCGCATAGAACATCGGCAGCGAGGCATTGGTCACCCCGTCCGGCAGCGGATTCCACTCGGTCACATCGACCTCGACCGGATACTGCAGTGCCAGGGCCGCGGCGGCACCGATCTGTCGACCATCCGCATCGGCGAGCATCGTGGAATCGGACAGCAGTGTGGCCCCCATGCTCTCGTGGAGCGATGTCCGCATCCGTTCGGCGACCGTGTTCATGACCTGGCCCGACACGATCGAGACCCTGGGCGAGTACTGCAACGTGACCGACGCCCGTTCGGGGGACCCGCCGGACTCGCCCGCTTCCGTCGCCGCCGCGTTCACCAGGTCCACGACCTGCTGGCTCAACTCGGGCGGGATCCGTACCGCGCCGAAGTACGAACCGTCCCGCAGCCCCTCCTCCGCCTCCGCGGCGTCCACGATGTGCAGGCGCAACTTCTCCCAGTCATTGTTCTGCAGCAGGCCGGCGGTGATCTGGGTACCCACGTCGAGGGTCCGGGGCCCGATCGGCGTCTCGAGCGTCGCGCCCGCGTCCTCGTTGACGACGGCGACGGGAACATGCCGCGCGTGGGCCTGCGGATCCGCGGTGCCCCCCAGGTACATGAACGCCAGCAGGAAGAACAGTCCGCAGACGACAGCGATCGCCCCCGCGGAGTGCGAGGCGAACTCGCGGAAGCCACCAGTGTGTCCGGAATCGGTCATGCGGGTCCTCATTCACGTCTGACGTGCCGACCGAACGGCCGACCGAGAGAAGGGTAACCCCGTACCGGGGCGTATCGTGGGGAGGTCACGGCGCGTATGCCCCTCAACCGGGACCCGCCGCGCAGCCTTCCTGTTGACGACCACACAGTCACCGAATCGGATCGAGGTCCCATGCCGCCCCTGAGGTCACGAACCAGCACCGCCGGACGCAATGCCGCAGGGGCCCGGGCCCTCTGGCGTGCCACCGGGATGACGGACTCGGACTTCGGCAAGCCGATCATCGCGATCGCGAACTCCTACACCCAGTTCGTTCCGGGCCACGTGCACCTGAAGAACGTGGGCGAGATCGTGGCCTCGCAGATCGCCGAGGCCGGTGGGGTGGCCCGCGAGTTCCACACGATCGCCGTGGATGACGGCATCGCGATGGGCCACGCGGGAATGCTCTACTCGCTGCCGAGCCGCGAGATCATCGCCGATTCCGTGGAGTACATGGTCAACGCGCACACCGCGGACGCACTGGTCTGCATCTCCAACTGCGACAAGATCACGCCGGGAATGCTCAACGCGGCGATGCGTCTGAACATCCCCACCGTGTTCGTCTCCGGTGGGCCGATGGAGTCGGGTTTCTCCGTCGTCGTCGACGGGGTGGTCAAGGCCGGCTCCGATCTCATCACCGCCATCTCCGCCTCGGCCAACTCGGCGATCGACGACGACAACCTCGACGCGATCGAACGTTCGGCATGTCCGACGTGCGGCTCGTGCTCGGGCATGTTCACCGCCAACTCCATGAACTGCCTGACCGAGGCACTGGGTCTCTCACTGCCCGGCAACGGTTCGACCCTGGCCACCCACAGCGCGCGGCGTGAACTGTTCGCGGAGGCGGGCCGCCTGATCGTCGACCTGTGCACGCGGTACTACCGCGAGGACGACAGCTCGGTCCTGCCCAGGTCGGTGGCCACCAGGTCCGCGTTCACCAACGCGATGGCCCTGGACGTGGCCATGGGCGGTTCGACCAACACGGTTCTGCACATCCTCGCGGCCGCCCAGGAGGGAGAGGTCGACTTCGACCTCCACGACATCGAGGAGATCTCCCGTCGCGTGCCCTGCCTGGCCAAGGTGGCGCCGAATTCCGATTACTACATGGAGCACGTCCACCGCGCCGGCGGCATTCCGGCGATCCTCGGCGAGCTGTACCGGGGTGGCGTGCTCGACACCGACGTCCACTCGGTCCACTCCCCCTCCCTGGAGCAGTACATCGCGGACTGGGACATCCGGAGCGGCACTGCGACGGAGAAGGCCGTCGAGTTGTTCCACGCCGCCCCGGGCGGGGTGCGCACCATCGAGCCGTTCTCGACCGACAACCGCTGGGAGTCACTCGATACGGATGCACAGAACGGCTGCATCCACTCGGTCGAGCACCCCGCCACCGAGGAGGGCGGCCTGGCCGTCCTGCGCGGGAACATCGCCCCCAACGGCTCGGTCTTCAAGACCGCGGGCGTGTCCGAGGACAACTTCCACTTCTCCGGACCGGCCCGGGTGGTCGAATCCCAGGAGGAGGCCGTGTCCGTCATCCTGGGCAAGCAACTCCGGGCGGGCGAGGTCCTTGTCGTGCTCTACGAGGGGCCGGCCGGCGGCCCCGGTATGCAGGAGATGCTCCACCCGACCGCGTTCATCAAGGGCGCAGGGCTCGGCACCAAGTGCGCGCTGATCACCGATGGCCGGTTCTCGGGCGGGTCCTCGGGGCTGTCGATCGGCCACATCGCCCCGGAGGCGGCGGCGGGCGGCCCGATCGGGCTCGTGCGTGACGGCGACATCGTCACGATCGACGTGGCCACGCGCTCCATCTCGGTGGATGTCGACGAGGCCGAGCTGGATCGTCGTCGTCAGGAGAAGGGCCCGCTGCCCTGGCGCCCGTTCAAGCGTGACCGGAAGGTCTCGACCGCGCTCCGCGCGTACGCGTCGATGGCATCGTCGGCGGACAAGGGCGCGGTCCGCATCCTGCCGGACTGAGGTCGGGAACCTACGCGGGCCCGGCCGCCGGCCGGGCCCGCGCCATCCGAGTCCCTCGCAGCGCCCCGGTGCCCGGGCAGATCAGCCCGCGGTGACCGGGGCGCTGTTCCCGCTGGACGTGAGCGGGTTGGTGCCGTTGAGGAAGTACCAGACCAGTCCGGCGATCACGGCCGCGATGAGCAGCCAGATGATGCCGCTGAACCGCGGGCGGTGCGACCATCCCCACTTGCGGTCGACCGCCCACCGGCCGGGGCCGGTGAACAGCAGCGCGAGCAGGCTGGCCGCGTAGAGGACCGACGCCTCCAGGCCGCGGGTCGTCTCCCCCAGCAACGGGACGGTCTGGTCCCCGGTGAGTGTGATCGCCATGCCGAGTCCGACGAGACCGAACAGGCCGGCCACGGCGATCGGGGTCGCCAGTCCGATCACGAGCATCACTCCCGCTACCAGCTCGATCGCGCCGCCGGCGATCGCCAGTATCCGTGCCTGCTCGAACCCCGCCTCCGTGAGCGTCGCCGCCATACCGTCGATGCCGGGGCCGTTGAACAGCCCGAACAGCTTCTGCAGGCCCCGCAGCGTCAGCAGTACACCCACGGTGAGGCGGAGGATGAACAGCCCGAGATCCGTCGTCCCGCGCCTGCCGACCTCACCGCGCCCCTCCGGGGCGATGGTGGTGGGCTGCTCGCCGAACGGCAGCGGCGCCGAGACGTCGTAGCCGCCGGACTCGGCGAACTGCGAGTAGTCCGTCACGCCGGCCGCCGGGAATGCCGTGGTGGCGGCGTCACCGGTGGTCGCCCCCGAGGTGGAGGGGACGTCCAGCGGATAG
Source organism: Dietzia sp. NPDC055877 (assembly GCF_053615975.1). Classification (NCBI taxonomy): domain Bacteria; kingdom Bacillati; phylum Actinomycetota; class Actinomycetes; order Mycobacteriales; family Dietziaceae; genus Dietzia; species Dietzia sp. NPDC055877. The sequence continues at coordinate 21,751 of NZ_JBSHCV010000009.1, forward strand.
TCGACGTCGTGGATGATCTCGGTACGGGCGTCGTCTCCGGGCTTTGAGGAAGTCACTCATCGACTGTAGGCCTCGCGCGGCGGCTGCGCCCCGAGGACACGGCGGGCCGTACTCTAGTCGGCATGAGATCGCTCGCGCTGCTCCTGGCCATGACGGTGGTGGTGTCCGGGTGCGCGAGATTCGACGACCGGCTGGACGATCCGTTCACGCCCGCCCCGGGCCCGGGGATGGGTGCCCCGCCCCCCTCGGGGCCACCGGGGTCGCCGCCGCCCCCGACCACGTCCACCGGCGGGCCGCCGGCCCCCGAGCCGGAGACCGGCCCGTGCGTCGATCCCGATCCCGCCGTGATCGCGACCTGCCTGGAACCCGCGGTCGCGGTCGCCGCGCTCGGCGACAGGGCCCTGGTCGCCGAGTCGACCGGAGGGGTGAAGATCGTCGGACCGGACACCTCGCCCGAGAATTTCGGGCGGGTCGACCCCCGCGGAGGCAGGGTCGCGGCGGTGGCGCCGTCGCCGGACTTCGACCAGGACAGGTTGGTCTACCTCCTCGTGGTGGGCGACGGCCCCACCCGGGTCGAGCGTCTCGCCCGCGGCGACACCCCCCGCACGGTCGCCGAGCTCCAGCCCGCGGAGACCGGGGGCATGGCTTTCGTCGACAATGTGCTCACGGTGGGCGTCGGGGACCAACTGGTCCGGTTCCCGGGGTTCACGGGTATCGGCCGGGCCGAGGGCCCCGAGGTGGTCGCCGGCGGCCTGGGTCGGATCATGGCCCTCTGTACCTTCGACAACGACCTGTTCGTCTCCACGATCTCGGACCGTGGCGCAGCGCTGCGCACTGCCGATCGTGTGGTGTGGACGTGGCCGGATCAGCGTTCGGCGGGTGGGTGCGCGGCCGCTGAGGGCTCCCTGTCCATCGCGCTACCCGACGCCGAGCGGGTCGACACCGTCGAGACCGCCGGGGGCGCCGCCAGGGGCCAGCCGAAGGCGATCGCCGAAGGCCGCTACGGGCGGCTGAGCGGACTCACCACGATCGCCGATGGCGTGCTGCTGGCCGGCACCGCCAACAAGGCGGGCGGCGCACCCGTGCCGACCGATGACCGTGCGGTGATCCTGCCACAGTCCGGTGGCGGCGGAGACGCCCGGACATAGGCCCCGGCGGGCGGGGCCCGCCGGGACTCCGGGTCCCTAGCTGCAGGCGGTGATGACCAGTTCCTTCACACGGGCCGGGTCGGCCTGCCCGCGGGTCGCCTTCATGACGGCGCCGACGATCGCGCCGGCGGCCTGCACCTTGCCCGAGCGGATCTTCTCGGCGATGTCGGGCTGGGCCGCGAGTGCGTCGTCGACCGCCTTCTGCAGTGCCGAGTCATCACGGACGACCTCGAGACTCTTGTCCGCCACGACCTGGTCGGGCTCCCCCTCACCGTCGAGCACGGCGTCGACGACCTGTCGGCCGAGCTTGTTGGTGAGCTTGCCCTCGGCGACGAGCTCGATCACGCGGGCGACCTGGGCCGGCGTGATGGACAACGCGTCGAGTTCCACTTCCCGCTTGTTGGCCTGCTGGGTCAGGTAGGAGACCCACCACGACCGGGCCTCCGCCGGGGTCGCTCCGGCGTCCACGGTGGCGAGGATCAGGTCGAGCGCACCGGCGTTGACGAGGTCACGCATCTCCTCGTCGGAGACGCCCCACTGCTCCTGCACGCGGGCGCGACGCACCCACGGCAGCTCCGGCAGGGTCGCGCGGATCTCCTCGACGAGGTCCGCCGAGGGCTCGACCGGCGCCAGGTCGGGCTCGGGGAAGTAGCGGTAGTCCTCAGCCGACTCCTTGGGACGGCCGGCCGTGGTGGTGCCGTCCCCCTCCTGGAAGTGGCGGGTCTCGAGGACCACCTCGCCGCCCTCGGCGAGGACGTCGGCCTGTCGACACATCTCGAACCGCACGGCCGTCTCGACGCTGCGGAGCGAGTTGACGTTCTTGGTCTCCGTCCGCGTGCCGAACTCAGCGGCGCCCTTCTCCATCAGGGACACGTTGGCGTCGCAACGCATCGATCCCTGATCCATACGGACATCGGAGACGTCGAGACTCTTGAGTAGATCCCGGAGCGCCGAGACGTAGGCGCGCGCGATCTCCGGTGCCCGCTCCCCTGCTCCGACGATGGGCTTGGAGACGATCTCGATCAGCGGCACCCCCGCCCGGTTGAAGTCGAGCAGCGAGTGGGTGGCCCCGTGGATCCGACCGGATGCCGAGCCGACATGGGTCGACTTACCGGTGTCCTCCTCCATGTGGGCCCGCTCGACGTCCACGCGCCAGGTGCTGCCGTCCTCGAGCTGGACGTCGAGGTAACCGTCGAAGGCGATCGGCTCGTCGTACTGCGAGATCTGGTAGTTCTTCGGCTGATCCGGATAGAAGTAGTTCTTCCGGGCGAAGCGACTGTTCGGGGCGATCGAGCAGTTCAGCGCGAGACCGATCTTGATCGCCCACTCCACGGCCTGGCGGTTGGCGACGGGCAGCGCGCCGGGCAGTCCGATGCACACCGGACAGACCTGGGTGTTGGGCTCGGCCCCGAAGGCGGTCGGACAACCGCAGAACATCTTGGTGGCGGTGTGCAGCTCGACGTGCACCTCCATACCCATGACGGGATCGAAACGTGACACGACCTCGGTGAACTCCATGCGGAACAATCTAGCCGAAGAGGCAGGCGGCCTCGCGGTAGCGGTCCTCTGGAACGGTCTTGAGCACGGCCACCGCGTCCTCTACCGGCACCATCTCGATCGACTCGCCCCGCAGGGCGACGATCTGGCCGAAATCTCCACGGTGCACCGCGCGCGCCGCGTGCACCCCGAACCGGGTCGCGAGCACGCGATCGTAGGCCGTGGGCGTACCACCACGCTGGATGTGCCCGAGCACGGTCGTGCGGACGTCGCGATTCATCCGCGCGGAGATCGCGGCGGCCATCTGGTCCGCCACCCCCGTGAACACCTCGTGACCGAACTGGTCGGTGCCGCCCTCGCGGAGGGTCATGCCGGAACCCTCGACGGGGGTGGCCCCCTCCGCGACGACGCAGATCCCGTAGGCCTCACCCATCTGGAACCGACGACTCATCACCTTGCACACGTAATCGATGTCGAACGGGACCTCCGGGATGACGATCATGTGCGCGCCCGAGGCCAGGCCGGCGTGGAGCGCGATCCACCCCGCGTGCCGTCCCATCACCTCCACCAGCATCACCCGCTCATGGGACTCCGCCGTGGTGTGCAGCCGGTCGATGGCATCCGAGGCGATCGAGACCGCGGTGTCGAACCCGAAGGTGTAGTCGGTCCCGCCCACGTCGTTGTCGATCGTCTTGGGCACACCCACCACCGGGATGCCGTTCTCCGTCAGCCACCGGGCGGCCTTGAGCGTCCCGTCGCCGCCGATCGCGACCAGTGCGTCGATCGCGTGCCTGTCCAGCGTCTGCCGGATCTCCGGCAGGCTGGACCTGAGGGTGTCCGGATTGAGACGGCCTGTGCCGAGGATGGTGCCGCCGCGAAGCAGGATGCGGTCGATCCCCTCGTCGTCGAACAGCGGTACCGCACGGTCGTGCACCAACCCGGACCACCCGTCCTGGAAGCCCAGGACCGGCGAGTCGTATTCGGAATGGGCGGTCCGGACCAGCGCCCGGATGACCGCGTTGAGTCCGGGGCAGTCGCCACCGGCGGTCAGCACGCCTATACGCACGTGGAGCTCCTCTCGGTTCTCCCGCAGTCTAGGTGCGAGACGAGGTCAGCGCGCCGTGCTCACCGGCTGTTCACCGGTACGGAACGCCATCGTGGCCAGGCCGCCGAGCAGGACCACCACAGCGGGGAGGAACATCGCGTCCGCCACGGCCTGACCGACATCCCCGTGCGCCACGAGACGCGCTTGCATCAACGCACCGATCGCCGCGGAGCCGAGGACCGCGCCCACCTGGCGCGTGGTGTTGTACACACCCGACCCTGCGCCCGCCGACGCCAGTTCCAACTGGCGCATCGCGGTCGACGAGGTGGGCGCCCACACACACCCGTTGGCCACCCCCATCAGTGCGATCGGGCCGAGCAGCACCGGGATCGACGTGTGGGAATCCATGACGAGCGCCAGCCAGAACAGCGACACCGCGTACGAGAAGTAGCCGATGCCGGTGAAGATCCTGGGGTCGAGTCGGTCCGCGAGGCGGCCAACCAGCGGAGCCAGGATGCCGGCGATGATCGCCATGGGCAGCAGCATGAGTCCGGCGCTCGTCGGGCTGAGCCCCTTGACCCCCTGCAGATAGAACATCAGCGGGACCATGGTGCCGGCGGTGACGAACCCGATCGTCGATACGCCGAAATTCCCGATCGAGAAGTTGCGGTCGCGGAACAGCCGCAGCGGGACCAGGGGTTCGGTCCGGACGCGCGATTGCCACCACAGGAACGCGGCGACAGCGAGCACCCCCGCCACGACGAGCGAGATGGTGGTGGCACCCCAGCCGTGAGACTCGCCCTGCTGGATGCCGTACACGAGCCAGAACATCCCGACGGCCGACAGCAGGATGCCCGGGATGTCATAGGAGTGGCCGCGGGTCTCCATCTCGGGCACCCACAGCCAGACCAACACCACGGCGATGATCCCGAAGGGGATGTTGACGAAGAAGATCCATCGCCAGTCGAGGGCGTCGATGAGCACGCCACCGGCGACAGGCCCGACCACCGAGGCGATGCCGGCCACGGCGCCCCAGGCGCCCATCGCGGCGCCGCGCCGCGACGGCGCGAACACGCGCGTGATGACACTCAACGACTGCGGCGTCAGCAACGCGGCCCCGACGCCCTGGAACACCCTGGCCACGATGAGGGTCTCTATGTTCGGTGCGAGCCCGCACCACAGCGAGGCACCGGTGAAGACCACCAGGCCGGCGATCGCCACCGTGCGGGGCCCGATCTGGTCGCCGAGCCGTCCGGTGAAAAGCAGCGGTACCACGTAGGCCAGCAGGTAGGCGCTGGTGACCCAGATGACCTGGTTGGTGGTGGCACCCAGCTGGGTGACAAACGCCTCGGTGGCCACCGCGACGATCGTCTGGTCCACCAGGATCATGAAGAACCCGATGACCAGGGCCGCGAGAGCCTTCCACGCGTCCCGCTCGGGGACCACGGTCACGCGATCGCGCCCCTCGCGGCCTCGAACGCCGCGCCGACCCGGTACAGGCGCTCGTCGGCCAGGGCCGGGGCCATGATCTGCATACCCACCGGCAGCCCGTCGACGAGGCCGCTCGGCACGGACATCCCACAGTGGCCGGCGAGGTTGAGCGGAAGCGTGCACAGGTCGAACTGGTACATCGCGACCGGGTCCTCCACCTTGTCCCCCAGCGGGAACGCAGTGGTGGGCGTGGTGGGCGAGACCAGGACGTCGACCTTCTCGTAGGCGCCGTCGAAATCGCGCGCGATGAGCGTGCGGATCTTCTGCGCCTGGCCGTAGAAGGCGTCGTAGTAACCGGCCGACAGGGCGTAGGTGCCCAGCATGATCCGGCGTTTGACTTCGGGGCCCAGCCCGGCGGCGCGGCTCGCCGCCATCACCTGATCGGCGGATCCCTCACCGGTACGCAGGCCGTAACGCATGGCGTCGAAGCGGGCCAGGTTGCTCGACACCTCGGACGGGAGGATGAGGTAGTACGCCGGCAGGGCGTACTGGAAGTTCGGGCACGAGACCTCCACGACCTCGGCGCCCAGACCTCGGAGGGTCTCGACCGCGGCCTGGAAGGACGCCTCCACACCGGCCTGGTAGCCGTCGCCGGAGAGTTCGCGGACCACGCCCACGCGGACACCCTTCAGGTCACCGCGCGCGCCTTCACGGGCGGCCGCCACCATGTCCGGGATGGCCACGTCCAGGCTCGTCGAATCGCCGGGGTCGTGGCCGGCGATCACCTGGTGCAGCAGGGCCGCGTCCTCGACGGTCCGGGCGCAGGGCCCGCCCTGGTCGAGCGACGAGGCCGATGCCACCAGGCCGTGCCGCGAGACCGTGCCGTACGTGGGCTTGACCCCGACGGTCGCCGTGAGCGCGGCAGGCTGACGGATGGAGCCGCCGGTGTCGGTGCCCACGGCCAGCGGTGCCTGGTTGGAGGACAGGGCCGCCGCCGAGCCGCCGCCGGAACCGCCGGGCGTACGGGTGTGGTCCCACGGGTTGCGGGTCGGCCCGTACGCCGAGTTCTCGGTGGAGGACCCCATCGCGAACTCGTCGAGGTTGGTCTTGCCGAGGATCGGGATACCAGCGGCGCGCAGTCGGGTGGTCACCGTCGCGTCGTAGGGCGACATGTAGCCCTCGAGCATCTTCGAGGCGCACGTGGTCGGCGCGTCGGTGGTGGTGAACACGTCCTTGAGGGCGACGGGAACGCCGGCCAGCGGTCCGAGCTCCTCGCCGGACGCCAGCCTGGCGTCGACGGCGCGCGCGGCCTCGAGTGCCGCGTCGGCGCCCACATGGAGGTAGGCGTTGATCTCGCCGTCGACCTCGGCGATCCGGTCCAGGTGTGCCCGGGTGACCTCTTCCGAGGAGACCTCGCGGGCGGCGATCCGCCCGGCGAGCTCGGCGGCCGTGGCGGTGGTCAGGTCGGTCATGCGTCCTCTCCCAGGATCTGCGGAACCTCGAAGCGCTGCTGGTCGGATTCGGGGGCCTGGTCGAGCGCCTGTTCCGGGGTCAATCCGGGCGCGACGACGTCCTCGCGGTACACATTGCTGATCGCGGTGGGATGGCTCATCGCCGGGACGTCGTCCGCGGCGACCTCGGACACCGTCTGCACGTGGACGAGGATGTCGGTGAGCTGCTGCGCGTACGAGTCCAGCTCGGCGTCGCTCAGATCCAGGCGGGAGAGCCTGGCCAGATGCGCGACGTCTCCGCGTGAGATCGAGGTCACGTGCCTGCCCCTTTCCGTGACGTGGTCGGTACCGGCCCAGCCTAGTCAGCCCGGATCGGTGCGGCACAATGGCGTCATGTCTTATCTGCTCCGCGTCCTGCTTCCCGACCGACCGGGGAGCCTCGGATCGCTCGCCGTGGCACTGGGAACCGCGGGCGCGGACATCATCAGCCTGGACGTCGTGGACCGATTCGACGGGGTGGCGGTGGACGACATCGTGGTGCACGTACCCCACGGGACCTTCCCGGACACACTCATCACCGCGGCCGAACGGCTCGACGGCGTGCTGGTCGACTCCCTACGTCCGTTCGGCGGGATCCTCGACGCGCACCGAGAGCTCGAACTGGTCGACGCGGTCGCCGGCGCGGGTGCGGGCGCCGCACAGTTGCTCGCCGACGAGTTGCCGGCGGCATTGCGGGTCGGGTGGGCGCTGGTGGTGGACGTCACGGGCGAGGCCTGCCAGCTGGTCGCGCGCGGCGAATCCGCCCCCATGTGGGAGGGCGGCAGGGTCGCGGCGCTGTGCGGCCTGGAGCGAGCCGTCGCACTGGAAGACGACGACGACACGCCGGCGAGCTGGGTGGCCATGGACACCGCGCTCGCGGCGGCCCCGCTCCCGGCGGGTCAGGTGCTGGTGGTGGGCCGGCCGGGCGGTCCCTCGTTCCGGCCGTCCGAGATCGCCAGGCTGGGGTACCTCACCGGGATCCTGCGGACCCTCCTGGCGGGCTGACGAGAACTGTCAGCCCAGTTTCCTCGCCCAGGCGGCGATCGCCGCGAAAAACAGGGCTGCCACCGGCAGGATCCACGCCAGATCGATCATGATCATCATCTGCCGGAACTGCTCGTTCGACAGGAACTGCATCTCCGCGCACGAATAGAGGCAGGCCGCGGGTCTGGACATAGGGACCATCCAGAGCCACAGCAGCGTAAGGAACGCACCGGCCGACGCACCCGTCAGTGCTGTGGCTACGAGCGCGACGATGCCCGGCGCTCCCCTGCTCCGGAGACTCCAGAAACTGATGCCGACCGCGAACACCAGACCAACCGCGGCCCCGAACACGAGCGGCCAGGGAAACTGGAGCAGGGGCGTCGCCGGCGTCACCCGGCCGAATCCTCCGCGGCGCCGTCGGGGGCGGGGCCGCTTGCGAGAAGCTCGACGAACCCGGCCTCGTCGAGGATCGTCAGTCCGAGTTCCTCCGCCTTTGCGGCCTTCGATCCGGGGTTGTCCCCCACCACCACATAGTCGGTCTTCCTGGACACCGAGCCCGACGCCTTGCCTCCGCGGGAGATGATCGCCTCCTTGATCCCGTCCCGGGTGAAGCCCTCGAGCGATCCGGTCGCGACGATCGTCAGCCCCTCCAGCGTGCGCGGGATCGACTCGTCCCGTTCGTCCGCCATCGAGACCCCGGCTGCCGCCCACCGGTCGACGATCTCCCTGTGCCAGTCGACGTCGAACCACTCGACCACCGATGTGGCGATGGTGCCGCCTACCCCGTCCGTCTCCGCCAACTCCTCCTGGCTCGCCGCGCGGATGGCCTCCATGGTGCCGAAACGCGTCGCGAGCGCCCTGGCCGCGGTCGGGCCGACGTGCCGGATCGACAACGCGACAAGCACGCGCCACAGTGGGCGCTGCTTGGCGGTGGCGAGGTTGGCCAGCAACTTGCGGCCGTTCTCGGTGAGGACTGTCCGTTGGGGTTCGGCACCACCCTCGATCTGCTTCTTGGTTGCCTTGTCGGTACGGGTGTAGAGATCAGTCCGGAGCAGGTCCGCCTCGGTGAGGTCGAAGAGTGTGGCCTCGTTCTCCAGCACCCCACTGGAGAGAAGATCCGATGCACCCTCGTACCCGAGCGCTTCGATGTCCAGGGCGTTGCGGGAGGCCAGGTAGAACAGTCGCTCGCGCAATTGCGCAGGACAAGATCGCTGGTTAGGACACCTCCAGTCGGCATCGCCTTCCCTGGCCGGCGCCAGCACGGTATCGCATTCGGGGCACCGTTCGGGGAAGACGAACTCGCGCTCACTCCCGTCCCGTCGATCCACGACGGGCCCCAGCACCTCCGGAATCACGTCGCCCGCCTTGCGTATGACCACCGTGTCCCCGATGAGGACGCCCTTCCGGATCACCTCGGTCTGGTTGTGCAGAGTGGCCAGCGACACCGTCGACCCGGCGACGAGCACCGGCTCCATGTACGCGAACGGGGTCACGCGCCCGGTCCGCCCCACCGAGACCCGGATGTCGAGCAGTCGGGTCATGACCTCTTCCGGCGGGTACTTGAACGCGATCGCCCATCTCGGCGCACGTGAGGTCTGGCCGAGGCGCCGCTGGACCGCCCTGTCGTCGATCTTCACCACGAGTCCGTCGATCTCGTGCTCTGGATCGCCGCGGTGCTCTCCCCAGTACCGGACCCGCTCGAGGACGGCATCTGTTCCGGTGGCCGGCGCGGTGTAGGGCGAGACGGGCAGTCCCCAGTCGGCGAGGGCGAGATAGACATCGTGAAGGCTGTCGAAGGTCGCGCCCTCCACCGCGCCCAGCCCGTGGCAGTACATCCGGAGGCGGCGCCGGGCCGTGATCGCCGGGTTCTTCTGCCGCAGCGATCCCGCTGCGCTGTTCCGGGGGTTGGCGAACGGGGCCTTGCCCTCCGCGACGAGCCCGGCATTGAGGTCGGAGAAGTCCTCCAGGCGGAAGAACACCTCCCCCCTGACCTCGAGCAGGGCGGGCACCGGCCGGTCCTGAGTCGCGGTCAGGGCCACCGGGATGTCGTCGATCGTCCGCGCGTTGAGCGTTACGTCCTCGCCGGTGCGGCCGTCCCCTCTGGTGGCGGCGCTGACGAGCTTGCCCTCGCGGTAGACGAGGTCCAGCGCGACGCCGTCGATCTTGACCTCGCAGAGGAACGGCAACGCGTCCTCGGCGACGTTGGCCTGCTCAACTGCGGAGGCGATCCAGTCACGGAGCTCGTCCTCGGAGAACACGTTGTCCAGACTCGTCATCCGCTCGAGGTGCTCGACCGGTGCGAAGTCCGTGGAGAAGCCACCACCGACGAGCTGCGTGGGCGAGTCCGCACCCCGCAGTCCCGGGTGGCGCTCCTCGAGCTCCTGCAGTCGCACGAACAGCTTGTCGAACTCCGCATCGGAGACGATCGGCGCGTCCTTGACGTAGTACCGGAACTGATGATCGCGGACGGTTTCTGCAAGCTCGTTCCACGAATGCCGCACCTCGGGCGGGATGTCCCCGGTGCCGGCGGGCTCACTGATATCGACGGGTTCGCTCACGTGGACAGGTTAGTCCTGCCCGCAACCGGATTGTCGGAGTGCTGCCCTACGGTATGACCATGACAAACGATATCCAGGCCCCCGGCACCATCGACCGCACCCGTCTGCTGGCGTTCGACCTCGAGACCACCGGTCCCGACCCCCGGACAGCACATGTGGTCACGTCGGCATTACTGGCCATCGACGGTGCCCGTAAACACGAACGCACCTGGCTCGCGGACCCGGGTGTGGAGATTCCCGAGGGTGCCACGGCGGTCCACGGGATCACCACCGAACACGCGCGGGCAAACGGCCGCCTGCATGCCGACGTGATCGCCGAGACGGTGGCCGGCATCCGCCGCGGCTGGCGCGAGGGCCGGACCCTGGTGGCCTTCAACGCGTGTTTCGATCTGACCATCCTGCGCCGCTGGGACCCCACCTTCGAGATCCTCGGGCCTGTCCTCGACCCGTTCGTGGTGGACCGGGCGACCGACCCGTATCGCAAGGGCAAGCGCACGCTGGAAGCGGTCTGCGAGATCCACGGTGTACGCCTGGAGAACGCGCATGAGGCGTCCGCCGACGCGCTGGCCGCAGCAAGGCTCGCGTGGAAACTGCTCGGCGCACTCCCGGATCTCGCCGGTACGGACTGGCGAGAGGTCAACGAGCAGCAGGCCCGATGGCACGAGGAACGGCAGCGGGACTTCGCCGCCTACCTCGAGCGAACCGGCAAGGACGCCTCGGGAGTCAACATCGCATGGCCGCTGGCCGCGGTCTGATATCGCGGCCGTGCCCGCCCTCGGACGCTACTCGGCGATGTGCGGAGCGATCTCGGCCATCTGACGGACGCCGGCCAGGGCACGGGTGGTGGCGCTCGAATCCCGGGCCACCTGGCCTTCGGTCGGTGTGAGCACGAGCCTCGCCAGGCTCTCGTACCGGGGCGCGGCCAGTCGGTCGAGCAGACCGAGAAGAGCGTTCGCCGCCTGTTCGGCCGCGGCCCGGTCGGCGATCGGCCGACCGACTCCCGCGGCGCCCTCCAGTTGCAGGATGCGTCCGTCGCCGAGCACCGTCCCCGCCGCGTCGAGGGCGTCGTGTGAACGCGCCGCATAGAGGGGCGCAGCATCGAGACACAGACCGTCGAGCGGGGTCTCGCCGCGAGGTGTCTCGGCGAAGGCGGTGAACAGGGCCGGCGCCTCGGGCCCGGACGTGGTGGGTACCCGCAACAGGACCTCGTCCGCCCCGGCGGCCCTCAGCGCGTCCGCGAATCGACACAACGCCAGCGCGAGTTGCTCGACGGGCACGGGCGGAATCGGATCGAAGTGGCTCGGGGCGGGAACCGTCCCTGCCGCGACCCGCCAGAGCATCGGTTCGTCCAGCACGATTCGGGCCCCCGCGCGCATCCGTCCCGCGAGTCGAGCCGCCCACGCCGCGGAGCCCTCCGCGAGCGAGGCCGCCAGGTCCCGCCTCGCCCCGCGGTCGGTCAACACCGGTAGACCGCCCGGTAACTCGAGGCCCGCCGCGAGCGTCCAGGGACCCACCACCCGGACCTGGAGCCGCCGTTCTGCGGCAAGGGGCTCGGATTCAGGGTCGCGGGCCAGCTCGTCGGCTTCCTCGAGGGCGTCGCCGTCACGATCCACCAGGTCCGCGGCAACGCGCGCCAGCCGTCCCCGTGACTGCGCCAGCCGCCAGCCACGCGGCGAGATGTCGACCGGCAGGTCCGCCAGCATCGCGAGTGAGCGGCCGGCCAGGTCGGCGCCCGGCCCGCGCCCGGGCAACTCGGGCAGGAAGGGCAGGCCGGGACATTCGCCCATCACGATCCGGGCGGCTTCCCGGGGGTCGCTGCCCGGCATCGGGCCGGGGCCGGTGTGGGCCGGGGCCACCGGGGCCACCGTGCTCACGGAGCCCCCGCCGCCGGGCGCGCGACCGAGATCGTCCCGCTACCCAGGACGCGGTCGCCCTCCGGCTCGGGGCGGTAGAGCACGGCGGCCTGGCCGGGCGCCACGCCACGCACCGGCTCGTCGAGGGTGATCTCGAGGCGGGCGTCCGGACCTTCGCCGACGCGCCGGACGTGGCCCGGGGTCGCCTCACCGTGTGCCCGGATCTGGATCCGACAGTCGGTCTCCCGGATATCGTCGTCGACCAACCAGTACGGCGAGGTGGCGGTCATCGCTGCCGAGAGCAGATGATCGGCTCCGCCGACGGTGACGGTCCCGCTGTCCGCGTCGATCGCCGTCACGTACCGGGGGCGTCCGTCCGGCGCGGGGCCCGGCAGTCCGAGTCCCTTGCGCTGGCCGATGGTGAAGCCGTGGACGCCGTCGTGCCGGCCGAGTTCATCGCCGGAGTCCGCGTCCACCACGGCGCCCGGCCGCAGTCCGATGTGGGCGCCGAGGAAGGCCTGCGTGTCCCCGGAGGGGATGAAGCAGATGTCGTGACTGTCCGGCTTGGACGCCACCGGCAGGCCGGCCGCGTCCGCCTCCGCCCGGATCTCGGACTTGTGGGTGTCCCCGAGGGGGAACATCGAGTGGGCCAGCTGTCGTGGCGTGAGGACGCCCAGAACGTAGGACTGGTCCTTCGCCTCGTCGATCGCGCGACGCAGGACCGGCCGGGTCGAACCGTCCGCGAGTTCCTCGTGCGAGAGCCGCGCGTAGTGGCCGGTGGCCACCGCGTCGAAGCCCAGCGCCATTCCCCGCTCCAGCAGGGCTTCGAACTTGATGCGCTCGTTGCAGCGCAGGCACGGGTTGGGGGTCTCCCCTCTGGCGTAGGAGTCGACGAAGTCGTCGATCACGTCCGCGCGGAATCGCTCGGCGAAGTCCCAGACGTAGAACGGGATGCCCAGCAGGTCGGCTACGCGTCGGGCGTCACCGGCGTCCTCCCGGGAACAGCAGCCGCGGGAACCGGTCCGCAGGGTGGCCGGGTCGGCGCTGAGCGCCAGGTGCACGCCCACCACGTCGTGTCCGGCGGCGACCGCTCTCGCGGCCGCCACCGCGGAGTCCACTCCGCCGCTCATCGCGGCGAGAACCCTCATGACGCCCCCGCCCCTGCGCGGGACAGCCCGAGTCCGGCGACGCGGGCCCGCTCGGCCGCCGGCCCGAGGGCGGCGATCGTGGCGTCCACGTCAGCCTCCGTGGTGGTGTATCCCAAGCTCAGCCGTAGGCTGCTGCGCGCTGCCGCCTCGTCGGCCCCGGCGGCCAGCAGGACGTGACTGGGCTCGGCGACACCGGCCGTGCAGGCCGAGCCCGTCGAGCACTCGATCCCGGCGGCATCCAGCAGCAGGATCAGCGACTCCCCGGAGCATCCGGGGAAGGTGAGATTCGCGATCCCCGGGAGTCGGTCTCCCCCGCCGTTGGCGATGACCCCGGGGACGGTGGCGCGGACGCCCTCCATGAGCCGGTCACGTAGGCCGGACAGTCGCCGGGCCTCGGATTCCATCTCCCGGGCCGCCTCGTCGAGCGCCGCCGCCATGGCCACGACCCCGGGCACATCGACGGAGCCGGAACGCAGGTCCCGTTCCTGTCCCCCGCCGAATCCGATGGGCTCGATCTCCGCGCCGCGGTCGAGCAACAGTGCGCCGACGCCCAGCGGGCCGCCGAACTTGTGCGCGGACAGGCTCATCGAGGTCACTCCGAGCGCCTCGAAGTCCACGGGAACGTGTCCGACCGCCTGCACCGCGTCGGTGTGGACCGACGCGCCCACGGCGCGCGCGGGCCCGGCGACCGCCGCCACGTCGGTGATGCTGCCGATCTCGTTGTTGGCCAGCATCGTCGCGACCAGTGCGAGCCGGGGCCCGACCTCGCCCGCGAGGTCGCGCACGGTCCCCGCCAGCACCACACCGCGCGAGTCGACGGGCAGGACACGGACGTCTTTGCGCCCGCCGCGCCCGGTGGTCAGGTGTTCCGCGGCATCGAGGACCGAGTGGTGCTCGGCGGCGCCGACGGCCACCACGTCACCGGACGAGGCTGTCGCCAGACCGATGACGGCCAGGTTGTCGGCCTCGGTCCCGCCGGAGGTGAACACCACCTCAGAGGGTCGGCAACCCAGGTGGTGCGCAAGCAGTTCCCGGGCTTCCTCGACGCGCCGTCGCGCGCGCCGACCGGAACCGTGGAGCGACGAGGCGTTGCCCACGGTCGAGGCGGCCTCAGTGTAGGCGGCGACGGCCGCCGGTCGCATCGGAGTGGTCGCGGCGTGGTCCAGATAGTGGACGGGACGGGTGGTGCGCATATCGCAGGCAAGGATACGCCCGAACGCACTGAACCCCGGCACCGCAGGGGTGTCGGGGTTCAGTGGGAGCACGTCGACGCCGGGGCGTCAGTGCTCAGACGCGGCTCACTTGCGGGCGTTGATGGCCTCGGTGAGCTGCGGGGCGACGTTGAACAGGTCGCCCACGATGCCGTAGTCCGCGATCTCGAAGATCGGGGCCTCTTCGTCCTTGTTGACGGCGACGATCGTCTTGGAGGTCTGCATACCGGCGCGGTGCTGGATGGCGCCGGAGATGCCCAGGGCGATGTACAGCTGCGGCGAGACCGTCTTACCGGTCTGACCGACCTGGAACTGGCCCGGGTAGTAGCCCGAGTCGACCGCGGCACGCGACGCGCCGACGGCACCCTTGAGAGAATCGGCGAGCGGCTCGACGACCTCTTCGAACTTCTCTGCCGAACCGACGCCACGGCCACCGGCGACCACGACGGTGGCCTCGGTGAGCTCGGGGCGGTCGCCGCCGACGATCGGGTTGCTCGAGATCACCTTGGCGGCGTTCTCGGGCTCCGGGACCTGGACCTCGACGACCTCGCCGGCCCCGGCGGCCGGGGTGGCCTCGACGGAGCCCGGGCGCACGGTGTAGACGGGGGTGTCGCCGGAGACGGTCGCCTCGACGGTGTACGCGCCACCGAAGATCGAGTGGACGGCGGAGCCGTCCTCACGGATCTCGACGACGTCGCCGAGGATGCCGGAGCCGGTACGGGCCGCCAGTCGTCCGGCGACCTCCTTGCCCTCGAACGTGGCGGCGAGCAGCACTGCGGCGGCGCCCTGTTCGGCAAGACCGGCCAGGACGTCGACCTTCGGGGTGACGAGGAAGTTCTGGACCGCATCGCCCTCGGCGACGTAGATCTTCTCCGCGCCGGCCTCCTTGAGGGCGTCGGTGAGAGCGGCAGCGGAGCCGGACTCACCGAACACGACAGCGGACGGCTCGCCGAGCGCGCGGGCGGCGGTCAGCAGCTCGAGGGTGACCTTCTTGAGTTCGCCGTCGACATGCTCGACCGCGACGAGGACTTCAGCCATGGTGGATTCTCCTTGAAAAGTCTGGGATGAGTCGGTCGGTTGAGCTCGGGTCAGATGAGCTTCTGCGCGACGAGGTACTTGGCGACGTCGTTGCCGCCCTCGCCCTCGTCGGTGACCTTCTCGCCCGCGGTGCGCGGCGGCTTGGGGGTCGAAGCGGTGACGGTGGAGGCGGCGTTGTCCTTGCCGACCTGCCCGGCCTCGACGTTGGTGTCGGCCAGGGTCAGGGTCTCGACCGGCTTCTTCTTGGCCGCCATGATCCCCTTGAACGACGGGAAGCGCGGCTCGTTGATCTTCTCGCCGACGGACACGACGCAGGGCAGCTGTGCCTCGACCTCGAAGACGCCCTCATCGGTCTCGCGCTCGCCCTTGGCGACGCCACCGGAGACCTCGAGGGTCCGCATGTGGGTCAGGTGCGGCAGTCCGAGGTACTCGGCGAGGATGGCCGGGAGCGCGCCCATACGGCCGTCGGTGGCCTCGTTACCGCAGACCACCAGTTCGGTGCCCTCGATGGTGCCCAGGACGTTGGCGAGAGCCCACGAGGTCTGGACGACGTCGGAGCCGTGCAGCGCCTCGTCGTTGAGGTGGACGGCCTTGTCGGCACCCATCGACAGCGCCTTGCGGATCGCCTCGGTGGCGCGGTCCGGACCGGCACACAGGACGGTGACCTCGCCACCGTCGGCCTCCTTGATCTGGAGAGCCTGCTCGACGGCCTTCTCGTTGATCTCGTCCAGAACCGCGTCGGCGGCCTCGCGGTCCAGGGTGAAGTCCCCATCGGAGAGCTTGCGCTCGGAGTACGTATCGGGAACCTGCTTGATCAGTACGACGATGTTCGTCATGGGCCTGCGTCGACCTCCTGCGAGTCGGGGCTGGGTGTGGTCCGTCAGGTGCGGCGGAATACACCGGATTATGGTCCTGCGACACAGAATAACGTCACCCTGCCCGCAGAGGGTGTGTCGGGGCCGTCAGTTGATGCGCTTCTCCCAGCCCGACCAGGCGGCGTCTCGCAGTTCGTTCTTTCGGACCTTGCCCGTCGAGGTCCGCGGCAACGCCTCGGTGAGCTCCACCGCCCCGGGCACCTTGTACCGCGCGATCCTGGTCCGGCAGTGCTCGATCAGACCCGCCTCGTCGAGCTCGGAACCGGGCCGCACCACGACGTACGCCTTGGGCCGCTCCCCCCACTTCTCGTCGGGCATCGAGACGACCGCACAATCCACGACGTCCGGGTGTGAGGCGATCGCCTGTTCGACCTCGATCGTCGAGATGTTCTCGCCGCCGGAGACCACGACGTCCTTGGCCCGGTCGAGGAGCTGGACGTAGCCGTCCGGGTGCATCACGCCGAGGTCCCCGGAGTGGAACCATCCGCCGGCGAACGCGGTGGCGGTGGCGTCGGGGTCCTGGAAATACCCCTTCATGACGCCGTTGCCGGTCATGACCACCTCGCCCATCGTGACTCCGTCCGCGGGCACGTCGACCAGGGTCGTCTCACCCGGGGAGGTCCGTTCGACCACGCGCACGGTGTCGGCGTGGATCATCGCCACGCCCTGGCGGGACTTGAGCGCAGCCCGCGCATCCGGCTCGAGGTCAGCCCAGTCGGGCTGGGGGGTGCACACCGTGAACGGCCCGTAGGTCTCGGTGAGGCCGTAGACCTGCGTCACGTCGATACCCAGGTCCTCGAACCGCCGCAGGATGGTCGGTGACGGCGGGGCGCCGGCGGTCACCATGCTGATGCCCTCCACGGGCCGGGCCGCCGGGTCGTCGGCGATCGTGGACAGCACCGCCGGGGCGCCGGCGAGCCTGTTGACGCCCTCGGAGTCGAACAGCCGCCAGATGTCCTCGCCGCGGACCGCCCGCAGGCACACATGGGTGCCGAGCGCGCCCGTGAGCGCCCACGTGGTGCACCACCCGTTGCAGTGGAACATCGGCAGTGTCCACAGGTAGCGCGACTCGGCGTCGAGCTTCTGGGTGACGATCTCGCCCAGTGCGTTGAGGTAGGCACCGCGGTGGGTGTACATGACGCCCTTGGGGCGGCCCGTGGTCCCGGACGTGTAGTTGACGGCGATGACCGAGTCCTCGTCGTCGACGGTCCAGGGCACGGCCCGCGGCGAGGCCAGCTCCAACGCCTCCTCGAGCGCCTCGGACACGGGCCCGAAGCGGGCCGGGTCGGGCTGGGTACCGTCGGCGTCGGGCGCGATGAGGATGAGGCGCAACTGCTCGGGCACCTCGTCCCCGAGCCCCGCGAGCAGTTCGGCGTCGGCGATCAGGACCTCGATGCCCGCGTGGTCGACGATGTAGGCGATCTCCGCGGGCGCGAGCCGGGTGTTGAGCGCGACCACCGCGCCACCGGCGAGCGGGACACCGAACTGCGCCAGCAGCGCCTCCGCCGAGTTCGGCGCGAGCACACCGACCCGGTCGCCCCGCGCGACGCCGCGCATCTTCAACAACGAGGCCATCCGTGTGGCCCGTTCCGCGAACTCGGCGTACGTCTGGCGCCGGGGGCCGTCCACCACCGCGATCGCGTGGGGCACCACCCTGGCCGCCTTCTCGAGGAAACCCAGCGGGCTCAGAGCGGTATCAAGTCCGGAATCAGCAGTCATCGCGGGTGGTTAGCCTCTCGTCGGGACGGTCGTGATGTCGGCCACCGTAATGGCGGGCCCGCCCGGCTGCGGTCCGATCGCGCCGATTCCCCCCGCGGTCGGCACCTCCGTCGGAGCGTCCGTCACAGCGGGTGCCGGGGTGCCGACTAGTCTCATTCGGTGACTCTCACCACGGGAGTGCGGACGAGGGGGGATCTGTGGGACCGGCAACGACACCGCGCGTCGCGCGGGCACTGGGCGTCGCCGCTCTCGCGGTGGCGTTTCTCGCCGGCTGCACCTCCCACACCGAGAGCGGCGATGCGCGCCTGCCGCAGGCCGCCAGCTGGTCGTCGGTGACAGGCGGCCCGCCCAACTCGGGCCGGGCCCACGCCTCCGTGTCGCAGGCCCCGGAGTTGCTGTGGTCCCGCACGTTGGGCGCCCCGGCGATCGGCGTCGCCTCCTCCGACGGCATCGGCTCGTCGTTCCAGGCCACGATCTCCGAGCGCGGCTGTAATCTGTTCTCCCTCTCCGCCGACGACGGCCGCAAGCGGTGGTGCACGCGGTTGCCCACCGACGGGCCGCGGATCACGGCGACCGTCGACGGCCGCGGGTCGTTGTTCGTGCCCATGTTCGGCGGGGTGGGCGCGGTCGCGTCGGAGGGTGAGAACCGCTGGTTCCTGCCCACCCGGGGTACGCCGACCACCGTGACGTTGCTGGACAACCGTCACCTGCTGGTGATCACCCATCAGGGGGCCACGAAGGTCGTCAACGCACACACGGGACTGGACGCCTCGCCCGACCTGCGGTTGGCGGGCCGGATCGGCACCGATGATCGCGGCTACGGACTGCCGTGGTGCGGCATCGGCGAACGTGGCTGCCCCGTGCCGGGCCCTGCCGCCGTGGACACCTCGTCGGCCACCGCGTACGTCACCGTGTGGACCCCCGCCGCCGACGAACCGGAACTGGTGGCCTTCCGCTACAACGCGGATGACTCCGCCGCGGTCGACGGCGCCCTCGAGGTGCTCTGGCGCGCGCCGCTGACGGACGGCCGCCTCGGTGTGCCGACGGTGCTGTCGAACGATCGGAGCGAGGTCTACGTGCACTCGCGCGACGGTGACCTCGCCGCCTACTCCGCCGTCGACGGCTCGCGGTTGTGGTCGGTACCGGTGGGTTACCGCCCGGACCTGCCCCCGGCCCTGCTGCCGGACGGGACCCTGGTCACCGGAGGCCGCACGACGACGATGTGGAAGGGAACCGACGACGACCACGACGACGACGCCGGCCCGTCACCCGTCGTGGCCATCCACGGGGAAGACGGCTCCGGCCGCGAACTCTGGCGGCGCGACGATCTGCAGCAGCTGACCAACCCGGCGGCGACCGAGGACGGCAGGGTGCTGGTCGCGGTGCGCACCGACGGGGCCGACGGCGTGCCCGGAATCGCCGTGCACCTCCTCGACGGTGGCAGCGGCGAGACCCTGCACCGCATCGAGGTGCCGGCGGCCGGCGGCCCGGTGTCCGGGCTGAGCATCGATTCCGACGGCCGCATCATGCTGACCACCGGGCTCGGCGCGGTCTACGTCTTCGACTAGTCCGCGGCGCGGGTGCGCGGTCCGCACACGAAGACCACCGCCGACCGCTCGATGCGTGTCACCACGAGCGCCAGCGGCCGGGACCCCTTCAGCGCGAGCGAGCGGCGCAGCGTGTCGGGGTCCACGTCGACTCCCCGGACGAGGATCTCCAGCGACCCGCAGTCCCGTTCGCGCAGGACGCGGCGCAGCTCCTTGCGGTCGAGTCGGCAGCGGTCGAGAACCTCGAAGCCCGAGTACCCGCCCGGGATCCGCGGACCGGTCAGATGCGCGATCCGGGCGTCCAACTGCCGGAGCCCGTGTCGGCGGGCCCAGTGCCGCACCAGCCCCGCCCGGACCACGGCCCCGTCCGGATCCACGATGAACCGGTCCGGTTCCCCGGAGGCGTCGACGTCGTCGTCGTCCCCATCGGTCACCTCCTCCACGTGGACCGCGACCCCGTCCGCGTTCATCCACGGCGCACCCCACGGACCCGGCGCGTCGACCGGCGACGTGCGCACCACCGTGGCCCTACGGCCCACCCCGCCGGACAGACCCGGCGACCACAGACACGCCTCGCGCACGGACCCGTCCAGCGACACCACCTCCACCGCTCCGCGGTGCCCCAGCGTCGAGACGTCGAGGCCGGGCGCGCACTTGATCACGTGATCACGCTCGGCGACGGCCACCAACAGCGCCGGCAGCGAAGGGCTGAGCTGCGCCGGGTCGTGGATCCGCCGCCCGCCCGACCGACGCGCGGGGTCCGCCACCACCACGGCATCCCGCGTCGGCGGGCACAGTGCGTCGGCCACACAGACCAGCGCGTCCGGCACGTTGTGTGCGGCCATCCGCGCACGCACCGGATCCAGATCCGAGCCCACCACCCGCCCGGCGGTACGCACCAACTCCGCGAGCTCGGCCCCGACCGAACAGGTCACGTCGTGGACGTCGCGACCGGCGAGGCGGCGCGCACGCAGCGCCGCCACGGGCCAGGCGGTGGCCTGTTGGACCGCCTCGTCAGTGAGCAGCATCCTTTCCGCGCCCCGGATGCGGCCGACGGCGCGCGACCGCGCGGTCACCACGTCGATCGCCGCGGCCGCGTGCTCGGGATCCGCGCGCCGGACGGCCGCCGTCGAGGCGACCGTGTGAGCGCGGGAGAAGTCGAGCCCGGCGGCGAGGTCGAGCAGGGCCCGTCCGGCGTCGGTGCGCAGAAAATCCAGATCCTCCGGGGTCACGAGCGCACTCTAGTTCCCGCCCGGCGCGATCGTCCGCGCCCACTCCAGGACCTCGGCCACATTCGCTGCCGTGGCCAGGTCCGAGACCACGTGCAGCGTCGGACGGAGCATTCCCAGGTGGCCCAGGGTGCCCGCCAGTGCCGCGTCCTCCGCCCGGATCCACTCGGCGGCCCGCGCCTCGCTCGTGACCGCGTCCGGCTCGGCGCCCTCGGGCAGGGCCGCCACGAAGAACAGCGTGTCGTAACGGCGCGGTGGGCCGAGCGGCGTGGTCCACCGGTCCCACGGGCGCAACAGATGCGCCGACAGGACCAGCCCGTGCTGCGCCAGCAGACCGTCCAGGTCCCCCTCGCCGGCGTCGAGCGCGCGACGCTCGGCGTGGCCCGGCTGATCGGACGGTGTGGGCTCGGGTTCGGTTTCGGTCTCGGCGAGCAGGACCCCCGTCTCCTCGAACAGTTCCCGCGCGACACCCCGCACCGCGGCGGCCGCGCGCTCCTCGCCGATGGCGAAGCGGCTCGCCCACCACCGCGCCTCCGGGCCGCGCCACGCGCGGGTACCGCGGTAGTCCCGCGGCTCCACACCGCCGCCGGGGAACACCGACATACCCGCGGCGAACTGCATCGTGGGCACGCGATGCTGCAGGAATACCTCCACTCCGCCCCCGACCCTCGAATCTCTGATCAGGGCGACCGTCGCGGCCTCACGGATCGGGACGGCCGCGGGGTCGAACGGCGCGGGCGGGGTCGTCATGCCCGTCGATGCCGGCCGGCACGGCGGGAGCGGCGCGCGAAATAACGGCCGTCGATCTCGTCCACGACGATCGACTGAGAGAAGGCCCGGCTGAGATTCTCCGAGGTGATCACGTCGTCGATCAGCCCCATCGCCGTGACCTCGCCCTCCGACAGCAACATCGCGTGGGTGAAGCCCGGGGGGATCTCCTCGACGTGATGGGTCACCAGGACCGTCGCGGGCGCGTCCGGATCCATCGCCATGTCCCCGAGCCGCGCGACGAGATCCTCGCGGCCGCCCAGGTCCAGCCCCGCGCCCGGCTCGTCCAGGAGCAGCAGTTCCGGGTCGGTCATCAGCGCGCGGGCGATGAGCACCCGCTTGCGCTCACCCTCCGACAGGGTGCCCCAGGTCCGCTCCGCGAGGTGCTCCGCGCCGATCGACTCGAGGGTGTCCGCGGCACGGTCGAAATCCTGACGGTCGTACTGCTCACGCCACCGGCCCAGGACCGCGTAACCGGCGGAGACCACCAGATCCTGCACTACCTCGTCACCCGGGATGCGGCCGGCGACCGCGACCGAGGACAGCCCCAGGCGGCTACGGAGCTCGGTCACCTCGGTCCGGCCGAGCTGCTCGCCGAGGATCACGGCGGTCCCGGTGCTCGGGTACTCGAGCGCGGCGGCGATCTTGAGCAGCGACGTCTTGCCCGCACCATTGGGCCCCAGCACCACCCATCGTTCGTCCAACTCCACCTGCCAGGTCAGTGGCCCGACGAGGTTCGTGCCGTCGCGGCGTAGCGAGACGTCCCTGAGGTCGAGGACGAGGTCTGGGTCGATGTCGATCACGGTGCTCACGGCGCCCATCTAACCCCGTATCGGGGAGCGGGGTGGCGAGGAACACGGCCCCGACAGATGAACCGGAGGTGACCCGGCTCCCGGAACGCCCCGCCTTCGCTAGCGTCGAGGGGGTAACGCCGCCCGCCATGGCGGTTCAGCAGCCGAGAGGAGCACCGACGTGAACGACCGTCTGGCCATCGACGAGGTCCTCCCCCTCGTCGCATGCGGGAGGTTCCCCTCCAAGTCCGTTGTGGGCGAGGTGCTGCCGATCTCGGCCGTGGTGTGGCGCGAGGGCCACGACGCGCTGTCGGCCACGGTGGTCGTCCGTCGTCCGGGCGGTGCCGCCACCCGCACCACGATGGTGCCCGGTACCGAGCCCGACACCATGCACGCACTCCTGCTGACCGACTCGCCCGGGATGTGGTCGTTCCGCGTCGAGGCGTGGTCCGATCCCTTCGCCACCTGGCGCAGCGGCATCGTCAAGAAGATGGCGGCCGGGCAGGACGCGGACGAGCTCGGCAACGAGCTGGAAGTCGGCGCCCGCGTCCTCGACACCGCGATCGGGCGCGCCACGGCAGCCGGCCGTTCCGACCACTCCGGACTACTGACCCGCGCTGCGGCCGATCTGCGGGGCCGCGGAGACGCGGGCGCCCGCACCGCGACCGCTCTCTCCGGGCCGGTCGCAGAAGCCCTGGCCACCGACCCGGTCCGCGAGCTCGTCACGGTCGGGCGGACCCATCGCGTGTGGGTCGACCGGCGCGCGGCCCAGTTCAGTTCGTGGTACGAGTTCTTCCCCCGGTCGACCGGCGGTCGCGACTCGGATGGTCGTCCCGTGCACGGGACGTTCCGCACCTCGCGTTCGGCCATCGACCACGCCGCCGACCTCGGCTTCGATGTGGCGTACCTGCCCCCGATACATCCGATCGGGAGGGTCAACCGGAAGGGCCGCAACAACACGCTCACCCCGGAGGCTGACGATGTCGGTTCCCCGTGGGCGATCGGCTCCTCCGAGGGGGGTCACGATCGCGTCCTTCCCGACCTCGGCACGATCGACGACTTCCGTGACCTCGTCGAGTACTCGGCTGAACGCGGGGTCGAGATAGCCCTCGACCTGGCGCTGCAGTGCGCGCCCGACCATCCGTGGGCGCAGGCCCACCCGGAGTGGTTCACGGTCCTGCCGGACGGACACATCGCCTACGCCGAGAACCCACCTAAGAAGTACCAGGACATCTACCCGATCAACTTCGACCTCGATCCCGAGGGCATCTTCGCCGAGGTCCTGCGGGTCGTCCGTCACTGGACCGCACTCGGGGTCCGCATCTTCCGCGTGGACAACCCCCACACTAAGCCGGGCGACTTCTGGCACCGGCTCATCAGCGAGGTCAAGCGGACCGAGCCGGACGTGCTGTTCCTGTCCGAGGCCTTCACCCGGCCGGCCCGCCTCTTCGGCCTGGCCCGGCGCGGCTTCTCGCAGTCGTACACCTACTTCACCTGGAAGACCACCAAGGCCGAGCTCGTGGAGTTCTGCGAACAGCTTCTCGAGCATGTCGACGAGGCGCGCCCCAACATGTTCACCAACACCCCGGACATCCTCCACGAATCCCTGCAGCGGGGCGGCCCGGCGATGTTCGCCATCCGGGCGGCACTCGCGGCCACCCTCTCCCCCGCGTGGGGTGTCTACTCCGGCTTCGAACTCTATGAGTGGCAGCCCGTCGCCGCGGGCAGCGAGGAGTACATGGACTCCGAGAAGTACGAGCTCCGGCCCCGGGACTTCGCCGCTGCCGAGAACGCCGGCCAGTCGCTCGCGCCATGGATCCGGACACTCAACCGCATCCGCCGCGACCATCCGGCTCTACAGCAGTTGCGGACCCTCCGCTTCCACGCCGTGGACAACGATCAGATCGTCGCCTACTCCAAGCTGGACCCGGCCACCGGGGACTGCGTCCTCACGGTGGTCTCCCTCGACTCGCAGGGCGCGCAGGAGGGCACGCTGACGCTCGACATGGAGGCGATGGGCTACCCGGCCGACGCGCGCTTCAGCGTCCGCGACGAGGTCACCGGATCCGAGTTCCACTGGGGATCTAGCAACTTCGTCCGGCTCGAGCCCTGGTCGGCGGTCGCCCACATCGTCGTGGTCCCGCCCTGCGACCCGGCACGTAGGGTCGAGTTGTCCTACCGCACGCACATCGTGGATTAGAGGCACACCGATGGCACAGCACCACGAGACGCAACCCTCTCAGCCCGACATGGCCGCCGGAGCAGGCACTCCCGCGCCGGCCCCGTTCCCCGACGAGGCCTTAGCTCGACTCCGCTCGGGCACCCATCACGATCCGCACTCCGTGTTCGGCGCGCACCGGGACGGCAGCGGTAGCGTCATCCGCACGATGCAGCCCGGAGCGGTGGCGGTGGAGATCCTCGTCGACGGCCGCACTGTGCCCATGTCCCCGCTCGGACACGGGATGTTCGGGGCATCGCTTCCGGATGCCGACCTCCCCGACTATCGCTACCGGGTGTCGTACCCGGACGGCCACAGTCGGATCGTCGCCGACGCGTACCGGTTCCTGCCGACGCTCGGCGACGTGGACCTACACCTGATCGGTGAGGGCAGGCACGAGCGGCTGTGGACCGTCCTGGGCGCGCACGTCCGCACCTACGACACCCCCGGCGGGGCCGTCACGGGAACCTCGTTCGCGGTGTGGGCACCCAATGCGCGCGGTGTGAGCGTGGTGGGCGACTTCTGTGCGTGGAATCCCGCCGCGTTGCCCATGCGGTCGATCGGCTCATCCGGGGTGTGGGAACTGTTCGTCCCCGGCGTCCGGGACGGCGCCCACTACAAGTACTGCGTGCGGGGCGCCGACGGGGGAACCGTCGACCACGCCGATCCGATGGCCTCCGCGACCGAGGTGCCCCCGGCCACGGCCTCCAGGGTGTTCACCTCCGAGTACGAATGGAACGACGCCGAGTGGATCGCCGCCCGCGCGACCCGCGACCACTCGCGGTCGCCGATGGCCGTGCTCGAGGTGCACATCGGTTCATGGCGTCCCGGACTCGGCTACAGGGAGTTCGCACACCAGTTGGCCGACCACGTGGCGGAGACCGGCTTCACACACGTGGAGCTGATGCCCGTCGCCGAGCACCCGTTCGGTGGCTCGTGGGGCTATCAGGTGTCGTCCTACTACGCACCCACCAGCCGGTTCGGATCGCCGGACGACCTGCGCTACGTCATCGACCACCTCCACTCGCGTGGGATAGGCGTGCTGGTGGACTGGGTTCCCGCTCACTTCCCCAAGGACGAGTGGTCACTCGGCCGCTTCGACGGCACCCCACTGTACGAACACCCGGATCCACGGAGGGGCGAGCAACCGGACTGGGGCACGTACGTGTTCGACTTCGGCCGACACGAGGTTCGGAACTTCCTCGTCGCCAACGCCCTGTTCTGGGCCGAGGAGTTCCATGTCGACGGGCTGCGCGTGGATGCCGTCGCCTCGATGCTCTACCTGGACTACTCGCGCGACGAAGGCCAGTGGGAGCCCAATCTGCACGGTGGCCGGGAGAACCTCGAGGCGATCGCTCTGCTGCAGGAGGTCAATGCGACCCTGCACCGTGCACATCCCGGGGTCCTCACCATCGCGGAGGAATCGACCTCGTGGGGAGGCGTCACCGCCCCCACCGGGACCGGCGGGCTCGGCTTCTCCATGAAGTGGAACATGGGCTGGATGAACGACACCCTGCGCTACCTGGCGCTGGACCCCCTCTACCGGACGCACCACCACGGCGAGATCACCTTCTCGATGATGTACGCCTGGAGCGAACGATTCGTCCTGCCGCTGAGCCACGACGAGGTGGTCCACGGAAAGGGCTCGATGTGGGAGCGGATGCCGGGTGCCGCATGGGACCGTGCCGCCGGTATCCGCGGGCTGTACGCCTACATGTGGGCTCACCCCGGAAAGAAACTCCTGTTCCAGGGCCTCGAGTTCGGCCAGACCACCGAATGGGACGCCGACCGCGGTGTCGTCTGGGATGACCTGGACGGCTGGGAGGGCGAGTTCCACCGCGGCATCCTCGCGTGCGTACGCGATCTCAACGCCGAATACGCCGACAACCCGGGGTTGTGGGTGCTCGACGACGAGCCGGCCGGATTCTCCTGGATCGACGCCAACGACGCCGACAACAGCACGTTGTCGTTCCTACGCACCGATCACGCCGGCAACACGCTGGCCTGCATCGTGAACTTCTCGGGAAGCCCGCTACGCGACTACCGCATCGGGCTCCCCTCCGCCGGTATGTGGGAGGAGATCCTCAACACCGACGCCGAGCTCTACGAGGGCTCCGGTGTGGGGAACCTGGGCGGGGTGCGCTCGTACGAGCAGGGGCACCACGGGCGTCCGTACTCGGCGACCGTGGCGGTGGGGCCCCGGGCCACGGTGTGGCTGCGCCACAGCGGCTAGATCGCGGCACGACCCCGGGCGCACCACGCCAGATTTCGGGGGCGTGGCGGTTCCCGGCGGCGGTCACCGCTCCGGGCTCGGTCAGTACAGGGCGCTCGCGAGTTCCCGCCGGGCGACGAGCACCCGGGGGTCGTCCGCGGGTAGTGCCTCGAGGATCTCGAGCAGCCGGGTCCGGAGGATCTGGCGCTCATCTCCGAAGTGCACCTTGATCGCATCTGTCAGAACCGAGAACGCCGAGTCGTACTCCGCCGCGACCAGCATGAGGTCCGCCGACCGCAGTGCGGCGGGAACCGACCCCTCCGCGGTGTCCGTCTCCTCCGACACGCGCCTGCCGGCCTGGACGTACCTCAGCGCCTCGACGATCGTGTGGTCCGCGGGTCGTGCCTCGACCAGCGCCGAGAACCGCTCCTCGGCCGTGACCAGGTCCCCCTCGGACAGCGCCTCTTCGGCCGCGTCCAGCTCGGGGTCCGTCTCATCCTCCGCCTCGGGATCATCGGCGTCCGGCACCGGCCCGCTCAATTTTCCCTCCGTGGCACGCAGAACGGCGTCGAGCCACTGGCGGAGCGCCTCCTCGGGCTGCTCCCCCTCGAAGTCGGCGATCGGACGGCCGCCCGCGATGGCGAACACCGACGGCACCGCACGAGCCTGCAACGCCTGGGCGATCCCGGGGGCCACATCCACGTCCACGGTCGCATGGACCCAGGCCCCGTTCGCCTCATCCGCCAGGGCCGCCAGCAGCGCCGTCAGCGCCGTGGGCGCGCGCTGCGAGACCAGCTCGATGATGACCGGGACCTGGGTGGAGCGGACGAGGACCTCCTGCTCGAAGGTCGCCTCGTCCACCTCCACCCGTGACGCCCCGGCCCTGTCGGCGCCACCCCCGCCCGGCTGCCCTGGGGCACGGCCGGCGGCGGCCGCGCCCCGCTGGGCCTCGGCGCGACTCTTCAGCCCAGAGAGGTCGACGGCGCCGGCGAGCGACGCCGCGAGCTTCTGCTCGGCGGCGGACGGGGGACGGTTACCTGGTCTGGTCACGGCTCCGATCCTGCCACGCCGCCGCCTTCAGGGTGTCAGCCGGCCGCGGGCACCCGGATCAGGAGCGCGTCTCCCTGGCCGCCGCCGCCGCAGAGTGCCGCGGCTCCGAGACCCCCGCCCCGGCGGGCGAGCTCCATGGCGAGGGTGAGGACGACGCGGTTACCGGACACGCCGATCGGGTGGCCAAGGGCGATGGCGCCACCGTTGACGTTCACCTTGTCCGCGTCCAGGTCCAGCATGCGGGTCGAGTGCAGTCCCACCGAGGCGAAGGCCTCGTTGAACTCGAACAGATCGATGTCCGACACCGCAACACCGGCGCGCTCGCACGCGTCCAGCACCGCGTCGGCGGGCTGGTGCTGGAGGGTCGAATCAGGCCCGGCGACCGTGCCGTAGCCGACGATCTCGGCTAGGACCGGCCAGCCCTCCGCCTCGGCGCGGGCGGCGGAGGTGACGATCACAGCCGACGCGCCGTCGGAGATCTGGGACGACGAACCGGCGGTGATGGTGCCGTCCTTGGCGAATGCGGGACGGAGCTTCGACATCGACTCGGCGGTGGAATCCGCCCGGACGCCCTCGTCCGTCTCCACGACCGTGTCGCCCTTACGCCCCTTGATGGTCACCGGGACGACCTCGTCCGCGAAGCGTCCCTCGGCCCAGGCGGCGGCGGCGCGCTGGTGCGAGATCGCGGCGAACTCGTCCTGGTGCTCACGCGTGATCTCCAGCTCGACATTCCGGGCCTCGGTGAGGGCCCCCATAGGCTGGTCGGTCGGGACGTCGTGCAGCCCGTCGTACGCCATGTGGTCGAGGACCTCTACCGAGCCGTACTTGTAACCGTTCCGGCTCTTGGGCAGGAGGTGCGGCGCTTGCGACATCGACTCCTGACCACCCGCGACGACCACCTCGGAGTAACCGGACCGGATGGCCTGGTCGGCCAACGCGATCGCCGTCAGGCCGGACAGGCACATCTTGTTGATGCTCAGCGCGTCGATGCTCTTCGGGAGTCCGGCGGCGAGCGAGGCCTGGCGCGCGGGCATCTGGCCGTTTCCGGCGGAGAGCACCTGCCCCATGATCACCTGGTCGACGGCCTCACCGGAGACGCCGCCACGCTCGAGGGCGGCGTTGATCGCGATGCCGCCGAGTTCGGCCGCGGACAAGGAGGACAGGCCGCCCTGCAGGCGACCGAACGGAGTGCGTGCACCGGCGACGATGACGGTGCGGGTGGGCTCGGCGGTCATGGGACACCTTCCGATCGAGGGGTGATGGTTATCCACGCCAAACTACCGTGGACCCGGACCGGCTAGCGTGGAAGGTATGACTACTACCCCAGCAGGCCAGCCCCTTCTTCCTTCCGAACTGGTCGTGGCCATCGATCACGTCGGTGTCGCGGTCCCGGATTTCGACGCGGCCGTGGCCTGGTACCGGGACAACCTGGGTATGGAGAACCTCCACGAGGAGGTCAACGAGGAGCAGGGCGTCCGCGAGGCCATGCTCGGCTCCCCCGGCCGCCCCGCGGGCAGCGCCCTGCTCCAGGTTCTGGCGCCTCTCGACGACAGCTCGACCATCGCCAAATACCTGGATCGCAACGGCCCCGGGATCCAGCAGATGGCCGTCCGGGTCACCGACATCGACGCGATCACCGCCCACCTGACCGGACGCGGAGTGCGCGTGCTCTACCCGGCCCCGAAGACCGGAACCGCCGGCTCCCGCATCAACTTCGTCCACCCCAAGGACGCCGGCGGTGTCCTCCTCGAGCTCGTGGAGCCGGCCGCCGATCAGCACTGAGCGCCGACGAGGGCTGCGCGGCTAGGGTGGTGACATGCCGAGCACGCACACTCCCGAATCGGCCGTGCAGCCCTTCGCGGTGGTCCGGAAGGGCTTCGACCGCGAACAGGTGTCCGCGGCGCTCGCCCGACTGGAAGCCGAAGCCGAGCTGCTGCGGGCCGACCGTGACGCCGCGGTGGAGCGTGCCGAACGTGCCACCGCGGAACTCGAGCGTCACCGCGACAAGGTCGACGAGCTGGAGTCGCGGATCGCCGAGTTGGGCCGCGCACCGGTGACGAACGAGCAGATGTCCGACCGTCTGTCCACGATGCTCGCCCTCGCGACGGCCGAGGCCGCATCGATGCGCGACAACGCACACTCCGACGCCGACCGGATTCTCAACGAGGCTGAAGAGGACGCGTGGCGGATGCGTGAGTCGGCGGCAGCCGAGCTCTCCGCCGTCCGCACCCGTAACGACGCTGTCCGCGCCGAGCACGACGCGGCGTTGGACGCGGCGCGAGCCCGGGCTGCGGAGATCGTCCGCTCGGCCGAGAGCGAGGCGAAGCGACTGGACGATGTCGCCGCACGGCGACGCGACCAGATCGACGAGGACCACCGACTAGCGTCGAACCTGCGTCGAAAGGAATCCCTCGACGAGGATCGCGCCCAGCGTGCCGCGACCAGGAGCGCAGTCCAGGCGCTCCGGTCTGAAGCCCGCGACCGCGCGGACGAGATCGTGCGTGACGCGGAACAGCGCGCGAACGACATCATGGGCCGCGCCCGGACACACACCGAGCGCCTCCGTGCTCTACGTGAGGACGTCCTGGCCGAGCTGGCCTCTGTACGGGCACGACTGGAGCCGCTGCCGGCCGGCGTCGCGAACGAGGAGCCCCTGCCGGAGACCCCTCGCTTCAACTCCAGCGACGGGTGAGCCCCCGGCTGGACCGACCGTTCCAGCATCCCGAATGCCAGTGGCGCCGCTCATCGTCGCCACCAGGCCGGTCCGGCCAGGCCACGACGTGTGCCGTTCCCGACATCACCAGCTGGTCGCATCCCGGGCAGCGATAGTCCTTGCTCGCCCTGGCGCCGGGGATCCTCCGTACGTGATACCCGTCCGGATCTCCCGCCGGCCCGGGCTCCATCGCTCCCCCACCCAGCCCCTCACGCCTCGGCGCGGGTAGATCCCGGGCTGCGCGTCGATGTCGTCTCGGCACCGCACACCCCGCTCAGAAGAGGCGCAGGTCGTTGGAGTCTGTTCCGCGTAGCCGGTCGTAATCAAGGGTCACGCAGCGGATACCTCGATCCTCGGCCAGCGTTCGCGCCTGGGGCTTGATCACCTGCGCGGCGAAGATCCCGTTGACCGGCGCGAGCAGCGGATCACGATTGAGTAGCTCGAGATAGCGCGTCAGCTGCTCGACGCCGTCGATCTCGCCGCGGCGCTTGATCTCCACTGCGACCGTCGTGCCCTCGGAGTCGCGTCCGAGGATGTCCACGGGGCCGATCGCGGTCATGTACTCGCGGCGGATCAGGCTGTAGCCACGGCCCAGAGTGTCGATGTGCTCCGCGAGCAGCTCCTGCAGATGAGCCTCGACACCGTCCTTCACCAGGCCGGGATCCACCCCGAGTTCGTGCTGGGACTCATGGTGGATCTCCGCGACGGTGATGCGTAGCTGCTCGCCGGCCTTGTTCTCGATCACCCACAAGCGGTGATCCTCGTTCTCGGGATGATCCTGCTCACTCAGGGTGCACGGCGGGGTCATCCAGTTGAGCGGCTTGTATGCGCGGTCATCGGCGTGCACACTCACCGATCCGTCGGCCTTCACCAACAGCAGCCGCGGAGCCATGGGGAGATGGGCGGTGAGCCGACCGACGTAGTCGACCTGGCAGGTGGCGACGACGAGTCGCAACAAAACCTCCTGAGTTCGGCACGGGTGGCCGGAGACGAGCGGGATTCAGCGCCTGCGACGCCTGGGACGTATCTGGTCGGTCGAGCAGGCCTCGACCCACGCCAGGAGCCCGGTGAGCGCTGACGGACCCAGGCAGATGTCGCCCTCGACCAACTGGTCGCGGCGATCACGACCGGAGAACGGGACGATCATCTCGCCGGCCTCCGCCACGTCCAGTTCCGAGCCCGTCGGATGACGGCGCCGCCCGAGAACGAGCGTGCGCCTGTCCAGTCGGACATCCGGTGTGAAGCGGATGCTGAACAGGCGATAGAAAGCCACGTCGGCGTCCGTGTACCGCACGGCTCCGTAGGTCCACGTGTCCTCACCCGTCTGCCGGGTCAGCACCGAAGTGGAGTTGTGCCGGATGAACACCAGCCGATACACGACGGCCGCGACCACCGGCGCGAGTATGAGCAGGACGACGACACCGAGGACAACCTCGATGGGAGCCGTCAATCTGTTCAACTCCTTCCGGTGGTCGCGGCCGTTGTGACGGTCGAGACCTGGTGGGGCTAGGCGCCCGCCTTCTCGATGGCGCGAAGACGGCCCCGAGCAGCGGCTGCGGCGGCGGCGTCGTCGCCCGCATCCGCAAGCGCCTGCTCCGCGGCCGAACGGTCGATCGACTCCGACCAGGCCGCTGCTTCTCCGAGGATACTCACCTTGTTGGCGGTCACCGAGAGGAACCCACCCTCGACGGCGGCGACCTTCTTGCCCTCGTCGGTGTACACGGTCACGGTGCCACCGGTGTCCAGCTCGCCGAGCAGCGGCTCGTGACCGGCCTGGATACCGATCTCGCCCTCGGTGGTCTTGGCGACCACCATGCTCGCGGTCCCCGACCAGAAACGACGCTCGACAGTGACGAACTCGACTTCGATGTCAGCAGCCATGTTCTACGGTCACTTCCCCGCGAGCTTCTTCGCGGCGGCCTCGACGTCGTCGAGACCGCCGATGCCGTTGAACGCCTGCTCGGGCAGGTGATCGAGCTCGCCCTTGCACAGCTTGTCAAAGGCCTCGATGGTCTCGGACAGCGGAACGACGGAGCCGACCTGACCGGTGAACTTCTCGGCGACGAGGAAGTTCTGACCCAGGAAGCGCTCGAGGCGGCGGGCACGCTGGACGGTGACCTTGTCCTCCTCGGAGAGCTCGTCCATACCGAGGATCGCGATGATGTCCTGGAGCTCCTTGTACTTCTGGAGGATCCGGATGACTTCCTGCGCGACGCGGTAGTGGTTCTCACCCACGATGCCGGGCTCCAGGATCCGCGACGTCGAGGTCAGCGGATCCACGGCCGGGTAGATGCCCTTCGAGGCGATGGAGCGGGAGAGCTCCGTGGTCGCGTCGAGGTGGGCGAACGTGGTCGCCGGCGCCGGGTCGGTGTAGTCGTCCGCGGGGACGTAGATCGCCTGCAGCGACGTGATCGAACGACCACGGGTCGAGGTGATCCGCTCCTGCAGCTGGCCCATCTCGTCCGCCAGGGTCGGCTGGTAACCGACAGCCGACGGCATGCGACCGAGAAGGGTCGAGACCTCGGAACCGGCCTGCGTGAAGCGGAAGATGTTGTCGACGAAGAGCAGAACGTCCTGGCCCTGCACGTCACGGAAGTACTCGGCCATCGTCAGGGCCGAGAGGGCGACGCGCATACGGGTCCCCGGCGGCTCGTCCATCTGGCCGAACACCAGGGCCGTGTCCTGGAGCACGCCCATCTCTTCCATCTCGAGGAAGAGATCGGTGCCCTCACGAGTACGCTCACCGACGCCGGCGAACACCGACGTGCCGGAGAACTCACGCGCGATACGGGTGATCATCTCCTGGATCAGAACGGTCTTGCCGACGCCGGCGCCACCGAACAGACCGATCTTGCCGCCCTTGACGTACGGGGTCAGCAGGTCGATGACCTTCACACCGGTCTCGAGGATTTCGGTCTTACCCTCGAGCTGGTCGAAGGCCGGCGGCTCACGGTGGATGCCCCACTGCTCGCCGTCCCGGCCGGTGCCGGGAGCGTCGAGGCAGTCGCCGAGGGCATTGAAGACATGGCCCTTGACGACGTCTCCGACGGGCACGGAGATCGGCTTGCCGGAGTCCACGACCTCGGCGCCACGGACGAGACCATCGGTGGACTGCATCGAGATGCAGCGAACCATGTTGTCGCCGAGGTGCTGGGCGACCTCGAACGTGACGGTCTTGGCGACGGCCTCGAGCGTGATCTCCGCGGTGAGGGCGTTGAAGAGGGCCGGGAGGGCGCCGCGCGGGAACTCCACGTCGACGACCGCACCCAGGACGCGGGCGACCCGGCCGGTGAGACCGGCCGTGCCCGTCGTGCTCTGATCGGTAACAGCTGTGGTCATTACTTAGTCACTTCCTGCGCTCGCGGCGAGCGCGCCAGCGCCACCGACAATCTCGCTGATTTCCTGGGTGATCTGTGCCTGGCGGGCCTGGTTCGCCTCACGGCTGAGGCCCTCGACCAGTTCTGTCGCGTTGTCCGTGGCGGACTTCATCGCGGTACGACGAGCCGCCGACTCCGACGCCGCCGACTCCAGCAGCGACGCGAACGCCCGGGTCGACATATACCTCGGGAGGATGTTGTCAAGCAGGGTGTCGGCGTCGGGCTCGAAGGTGACCTCGGGCTTGAACTCGGTCCTGGACGTATCCAGCATGTCATCGCCGAGATCCAACTCCTCGATCTCGACCTGGGTCTCGATCGGGGCCAGACGACGAGCCCTCGGCGTCTGGGTGAGCATCGACTTGAACTGGGTGTAGACGATATGGACCTCGTCGACGCCCTTGCGGGTGGTGTCGCCCGTGTAGTCCTCGCCGAGGAACTCCGACGCGTCGAAGGTGCCCTCGCCACCGGCCGCGAACGCGGTCGACAGCAGCTGGAAGGCCGGCCGGGCCTCCTGGTAGTCGGGCTTCTGCGAGTGGCCGTGCCACGCGCCCGCGATCGCGATCTCACGGAACGTGTAGTACACGATGCCCTTGTTACCCAGGACGTAGATATCGACCTCGCGGCCCTCGCCCTCCAGGAAGGCGATGAGCTCGGAGGCCTCCTTGAGCACGTTGTGGTTGTAACCACCGCACATACCGCGGTCGGAGGTCACGACGAGGATCGCGGAACGCTTGGCGTCCTCGGGCTCGTTGAGCATCCGGTGCTGCACCGACGACGCGCTGGCGAGGTCGGTCAGGATCGCGGTGATCTGATCCGCGAACGGCTGGGCCTCGGCGACCCGGGCCTGGGCCTTGGAGATCTGCGACGTGGCGATCAGCTCCTGGGCCTTGGTGATCTTCTTGGTCGAGTTGACGGACTTGATCCGGTCGCGCAGTTCACGCATATTCGCCATGGTTTCAGATCACACTCCTCTCGCCCTTGAATCGGATGGCTGTCATCTCGAGGCCTCAGGCCTTCTTCTTGGTGACCGTGAGGGTCTCGCGGTCGATCTCGTCCTCGGAGAGTGCCTCGGCCTCGGGCTCGTTGACCACGCGGGAGCCGTCGGAGGCCACGAAGCCCTCCTTGAACTCATTCGTCTTGGCCTCGAGCGTCGCCTTGGACTCGTCGGACAGAGCCGCCCCGCCGTCGATCTGGGTGAACACGTCGGCAGCTCCGTGGTGCAGCTGCTCCAGCAGCTCGGCCTCGAAGCGACGGATGTCGGCGACCGGGACGCTGTCGTAGAAGCCCTCGCCGGCGAGGTAGATCGAGACGATCTGGTCCTCGACGGAGACCGGGGAGTTCTGGTCCTGCTTCAGGATCTCGACCAGACGCTGACCGCGCTCGAGCTGGGCCTTGGAGGCCGCGTCGAGATCGGACGCGAAGGTCGCGAAGGACTCGAGGTCACGGAACGCGGCGAGGTCGAGACGCAGCGAGCCGGAGACCTTCTTCATACCCTTGGTCTGCGCGGCGCCACCGACTCGCGAGACGGAGATACCGACGTTGACCGCGGGGCGGACACCGCGGTTGAACAGATCCGACTCGAGGAAGACCTGACCGTCCGTGATCGAGATGACGTTGGTCGGGATGAACGCCGAGACGTCGTTCGCCTTGGTCTCGATGATCGGCAGACCGGTCATCGACCCGCCACCCATCTCGTCGGACAGCTTGGCGCACCGCTCCAGCAGCCGGGAGTGCAGGTAGAAGACGTCACCCGGGTAGGCCTCACGACCCGGCGGGCGGCGCAGCAGCAGCGAGATCGCGCGGTAGGCGTCGGCCTGCTTGGACAGGTCGTCGAACACCACCAGAACGTGGGCGCCGCCGTACATCCAGTGCTGCCCGATCGCGGAGCCGGTGAAGGGGGCGAGCCACTTGAAACCAGCGGAATCGGAGGCCGGGGCGGCCACGATGGTGGTGTAGTCCATCGCGCCGTGCTCCTCGAGGGTCGCCTTGACGCCCGCGATGGTGGAGCCCTTCTGACCGATCGCCACGTAGATGCACCGCAGCTGCTTGGTCTTGTCGCCGGACTCCCAGTTGGCCTTCTGGTTGAGGATGGCGTCGATGCAGACCGCGGTCTTCCCGGTCTTGCGGTCGCCGATGATCAGCTGACGCTGGCCGCGGCCGATGGGGGTCATGGCGTCGATGGCCTTGATGCCGGTCTGCATCGGCTCCTCGACGGGCTGACGCTCGAGCACCGAGGGCGCCTGGAGCTCGAGGGCGCGGGTGCCCTCGGCCTCGATCTCGCCCAGGCCGTCGATCGGCTGACCGAGCGGGTTGACGACACGGCCGAGGAAGCCGTCCCCGACGGGCACGGAGAGAACGTCTCCGGTACGACGAACCTCCTGGCCCTGGGCGATCTCGTCGAAGTTACCGAGGATGACCGCACCGATCTCGCGGTCCTCCAGGTTCAGCGCGACGCCGAGGATCCCGCCGGGGAACTCCAGCAGCTCGTTGGCCATCGCCGAGGGAAGGCCGCTGATGTGCGCGATACCGTCACTGGTATCGACGACAATGCCGACCTCTTCCTTGGTCGCGTCGGTCGAAACAGTTGAGGTGTAGTTCGCAATCGCGCTGCGGATCTCGTCGGAGGAGATCGTCAACTCCGCCATGTCATTCCTGCTCTCAAAGTCGGGATGTGCTTTATAGGTTGTGCGTGAGCCACTTACCGCGGGATCACGGCCGAGTCGCAGCTCGTCGTGTGACCGGCGAGCCGGTCAGCGGAGGCTTCGCCGGAGTGCGTCGAGCCGGCCCGCCACGCTGCCGTCGATGATCTCGTCACCCACCCGGACGACCACTCCACCCATCAGGGTCGGGTCGATCTCATTGTGGACCGCGATCTCGCGACCGTAGATCGACCGGAGCCGACCACCGAGGTCTGTCGTCTGCTGTTCCGAGAGTGCCTCGGCACTGGTGACCACGGCAACGGTGCGGCCACGGAGTTCCGCGGCCTGACCGGAGATCTCCATGAGATCGTCCGCCGGCATTCCCGTGGGCCGGGCAATGGCCTGGGACGCCAGGGCCTCGGTCACCGCGGTGACCTTGCCGTACAGCACCTGCGCGAGCAGGGCTCGCTTGGCGGAGGCCTCGGCGGTGCGATCGGCAAGTGCCTGTTCGAACTCGGCGTCGCCCGCGACGATGCGGCCGAGCCGGAACAGCTCGTCCTCGACCGTCTGGAGCTGGCCCTGCTCGTCAGCGGAGCGCATGAGCGCCTCGCGGCCGAGCGTGATCAGGCCTTCCCGCAACTCGCGCGGGTTGGACCAGTCCTGAGAGACCGCAGCGAGCAGCAGATCGAGCGTGGCCTGGTCGATCTTCCACCCGAAGACCCCGCGAACGAGGTCCTGCCGGGCCTCGACCGACGCCGAGGTGTCGGCCACCGCGACCCGCAGGGACCGGTTGTCCTCGAGGACGTCGACGACCTGGAAGAGTTCCTGGCCCACCTTGGCGCCCGTCACACCCCCGGCCGGGTTGGCGGCCAGAGCGGATTTCAGGGCGTCGCGCGTGCTGTCGAGCGCCTCACGGCTCGCTGCGTGCATGGACTCCACTTCCCTTAGTTCTTGCCCGCGCCGGGGACCCGGTCGAGGTCTGCCAGAAAGCGGTCGATGGTGCCGGAGCGGCGGACCGAATCAGACAGCTGCTCACCCATGAGTCGCTCAGCGAGGTCGACGGACTGACGCCCGAGGTCAGAGCGCAACTCGGTGATGATCTGCTGGCGCTGGGCAGTGAGCTGCTGCTCACCCGCGGCGACGATGCGCTCGCGCTCGGCCTCGGCCTCTGTCTTCATATCCGAGAGGATCTGCTGGCCCTGCGCACGCGCGTCGTCGCGGATCTTGGCCGCTTCGCTGCGCGCCTCCGCGAGCTGGGCCTTGTACTTGGCCAGCTCTTCCTTGGCCTCGGCCTGGGTCTGCTCGGCACGACGCAGACCGCCCTCGATGCGCTCCTCACGCTCGTCCATTACCTGCTGGAACTTCGGGAGGATGAACTTCCAGAAGAGCCAGAGGATGACCGCGAGCGGGATGAGCGACCAGACGATGTCATACAGCGGAGGAATGAGCGGGTTGACGCTCTCCTCCAGG
This sequence comes from Dietzia sp. NPDC055877, assembly GCF_053615975.1. Taxonomy (NCBI): domain Bacteria; kingdom Bacillati; phylum Actinomycetota; class Actinomycetes; order Mycobacteriales; family Dietziaceae; genus Dietzia; species Dietzia sp. NPDC055877. Next base: position 59,762 of record NZ_JBSHCV010000009.1, read on the forward strand.
GGGAGAGTCTCCCCTTCGGCCGCCAAGATGGCGATGACGTTGTTCATGGTGCGTCCCTAGAGGTCGGTGTGTCGTCGATCAGAACAGGAAGCCGGCGACGATACCGATCAGGGCGAGCGCCTCGGTGAAGGCGATGCCGAGGAACATCGTGGTGCGGAGGGTGCCGGCCATCTCCGGCTGGCGGGCCATGCCCTCGACGGTCTTGCCGACGAGGATGCCGATGCCGATGCCGGGGCCGATCGCGGCGAGGCCGTAGCCGATGGCGCCGTAGCCCTGGTTGGTGACGGTCTGCTCGGCGGCCTGGGCGAGAGTGACGATGTCCATGGGGTTTCCCTTTCAGATGGCCGGTCCGGGGTGTTCCGAACCGGTCGGACGTGATGTGTCGGGTTGACAGGTGGTCGTGTCAGGCCTCGCGGCCCGGGTTCTAGTGGTTATCAGCGTGCAGCGAGCTGTCGATGTAGACCGCGACCAGCAGGGCGAAGATGTACGCCTGAAGGAAGATCACGAGGAGCTCGAACAGCGTGAACGCGACGGACAGCACCGAGATACCGGCGGACAGGAGGGTCCAGCCGTTGAGCTGCCAGAAGAAGAAGTTCGTAGCGCTGAAGAGCAGCACGATGATGAGGTGACCCGCCAGCATGTTGGCCATGAGACGGATGGTCAGCGTGACCGGACGCAGGATGAACGTCGAGAGGATCTCGATCGGGATCAGCAGGATGTGCAGCGCCGGCGGCACGTTGGGGATGACCACGCTGGCCTTGATGTAACGGAGGAACCCGTACTTCTTGGCACCGGCGTAGATGAAGGTGATATAGCCCAGAGCCGCCAGAACCATCGGGAAGCCGATACGAGCGTTCGGCGAGACGTTGAGTCCTGGCAGCACCGTCGGAAGGTTCATCGCGAGCACCGCGAAGAAGATGGTGGCGATGACCGGCAGGAAGCGACGTCCCTGCTCCTTGCCCAGGATCTCCTCGGCCACGTGGACGCGGACGAAGTCCAGGCAGATCTCGGCGAAGTTCTGCACACCGCTCGGGATGAGCCGCGGATTGCGCATGGCGAACATGAAGAACGCCATGAGAACGACTGCCATGAGGATACGGACGAACATCAGGCGGTCCATGACGAAGGCGTCCGCGGCGAAGCCAGTGAACCACTGGTCGACAGGGAAGAACTCTTTGTCGATGTCAGGGGCGTGGAACTCGCCCTTGAAGGCCAGAAGCGTGGTACTCAGTGTGTTCTCCCCTGGTCGTGTAGGGCGGCTGGCGCCCGAGCGCGTGCAGTACGAGCGGCCCGGTGCTCGCGGCCGATTCGGGTCAGCGCGCGAACGTCTGCCGGCCGTGAAGTGGCCCGGCGACGTGCTCGTCTCACCGTCGAAGAGAATAACATCCCGGTCTCGAAAGCCGCATGTCAGGGGGACCCGGTCAGGTGACGGTCGGGTCGGCGGGCTCGATGTAGGGCGTCCGGGTCTTGAGGATGCCCCACGTCTCGGCCGCCAGGACGACGACCAGAGCGGCGATGATGGTGACCGCGAACGCCGGGCGTGAGTAGAAATCGAACCGCTCGATCACCGCCACCACACCGATGGCGACGACGAGCTTGAGCAGCCAGGTGCCGAGAAGAATAGCCGCGGTGGTCTGCGGTGCCGTCCGCGCGGTGGCCATGACCACCACCGCGGTGGTGAGAACGAAGGCCCCACCGATGCCCGCACCCATCACCGCGCCCCACAGGCCCGGTACACCGTCGACCAGGGTCCACGCGATGACGCTGATCACCGTGAGTACGACGAGTGCGAGCCCGCCGAGTCGGACGGCGGTGCGTAGGCCGGCGTTCTGGGGGCCGGGTCCGGGCTGATCGGGCGTCGCAAGAGTGTCGCTCATGACGAGCAGCCTAGCGGGACGCCCCGTCACCACCCGAGTTGTCCTCGACCCGCGCACTCCGCAGCCGCGGCACGAGCGTGGCGACGAGCACCATGAGGAGGCCGGCCGCCACGAGCGGCACGATCACCTCCGTCGGGAGCATGGTCGCGCCGACCGCGCCGAAGGCGATCAGGGAGACCCAGGCGTAGATGACGAGCGCGACCCGGCGGTGCGAGTGGCCCAGCGCCAACAGCCGGTGGTGCAGGTGCATCTTGTCGGGCGCGAACGGGCTACGCCCCGCTCCGACCCGGCGGATGATCGCCATCACGAGATCGAGCATCGGCACGAACATCGCGGCGGCCACGACGATCATCGGAGAGAGCAGCACGATCATCTCCTGCGGCCCGTACAGGCTCTGTGAGATCTTGCCCGAGGCGCTCGTGGACGCGGCGGCCAGCACGAGCCCGATGAGCATCGAGCCCGAGTCCCCCATGAAGATCCGGGCGGGCTGGAAATTGTGCGGCAGGAAGCCCAGCAGGGCACCGGCCAGGACGGCGGTGACGAGAGCGGGCGGATACGCGCCGACGGTGCCGCCCTGGTCGAGCATGATCCCGACCGAGAACACGCAGATCGCGAGCGCGGCGATCGTGCCGAGTCCGGCGGCGAGACCGTCGAGGCCGTCGACGAAGTTCATCGCGTTGACGATCGCCAGCGTGAACACGACCGTGAGCAGCCCGGCCTGGAGCTGGTCGAGCACGAGGATGTTGCCGTCTCCGAAGGGCAGATACACCAGCGTCCACGACACGCCCATCGCCACGAGCACCCCGGCGGCAGCAGCCTGCCCGGCGAGTTTGGTGACCGCGCCGAGGCCGAGGATGTCGTCGACGATGCCGAGCAGGACGATCACCCCGCCGGCGAGGATGGTCGCCTCCACGTCCGGCGCGAACGGCGGGAACGCGCGGTTGAGGGCGGGTAACTGCGCGGCGAGATAGACCGCGACCAGCATTCCGGTGAAGATCCCCACGCCACCGAGCCGCGGTGTGGGCACCAGGTGCACATCGCGCTCACGCGGGTAGGCGAGCCCACCGATCGCGGGCGCCACCCCCCGCACCAGGCCGGTGACGACGAAGGTGACGAGGCCGGCGGTGACCCCGATGAGCAGGAGCTCCCGGAACGGGATCCCGACGCCCACGGCTAGCCGCGCAGCTGCGCCGGGTCGATGTCGAGGACCTCGCCGACGCGCTCGGCGGTCACGGCGCCCTCACGCACGATCCTGGGGCCGGGTCCGGTCAGGTCGACGATGGTCGACGGCCGGCCGATCGAGCACGGCCCGCCGTCGAGGTACACCGCGACCGAGTCGCCGAGCTGCTCGCGTGCCTCGACGACGGTGGTGGCGGGAGGCTGCCCGGAGACGTTGGCGCTGGACACCGCCAGCGGTCCGACCTCACGCAACAATTCGATCGCCACGGGGTGCAGGGGCATCCGCAGCATGACGGTGCCCTGGGTGTGCCCGAGGTTCCAACCCAGAGACGGGGCCTGGTGGACGATGAGGCTCAGCCCTCCGGGCCAGAACGCACGGATGAGATCACGCGCGGCGGCCGGGGTGCTCACCACGAGCCCGTCGATGGTCTCCCATGATCCGACCAACACCGGCACCGGCATGTCCGGCCCGCGGCGCTTGGCCGACAGCAGCAGGTTGACCGCGTCCGGGTCGAAGGCGTCGGCGGCGATACCGTAGAGCGTGTCCGTGGGGGTCACGACGAGCCGGCCCGCCCGCAGGGCCCCGGACGCGGAGCTCAGGCCGACCTCTCGGCCGGTCTCCTCGGTGCAGTCGTAGGTGATGGTCACCGGGTGATCCCCTTCTGGGCTGTCGGGTCGTCGTCGTCGGCTCCGTCGTGGCGCGTCGCGGTGACGAACCGCGGCCGTCCGGCGAGGTCGGTGTGCTGTTCCACGGTACCGAAGCCGCCCCGGCGCCCGACGACCGCCGCGACCTCGGCGCCGGTCGTGTCGTCGTGCTCGACGGCCAGGTGGCCGCCCGGGGCGAGCAGGCTCGCCGCGAGGTCCACGAGAGGCACGACGACGACGAGGCCGTCCGTCCCCCCGAACAGCGCCGTCGCCGGCTCGTGGCCCAGGACCTCGGCGGGCAGGTCGTCGGTCAGCGGGATGTACGGCGGATTGGAGACCACGGCGGCCACGCGGCCGCGAAGCCGTGGCAGCAGGTGGGGATCCGTGGCGTCGCCGTGATGGATCTCGATCGGGGTGTCGCCCGCGTCCGCGCGGGCGGCGGCGTTGCGGCGTAGCCAGTCCAGCGCCGCCTCGTGCAACTCCACCGCGTGCACCCGGGCGTCGGGGCGGGCGTGGGCGATCTCGAGGGCGATCGTGCCGCTACCCGCGCACAGATCCACGACCACCGGCCCCACTCCCCCGGTCGGCGCCGGGAGGCGGGCGAGGATCCATTCCACGAGGAGTTCGGTTTCCGGGCGCGGGATGAACACACCCGGCCCGACGGAAAGCTCGAGGCGTCCCGACGGGGCGGTGCCGAGCAGATACTGGAGCGGGACGCCCCGGCCCGCGCGCGCGGCGACGATCCGATCGACTTCTGCGATGGCGGCCTCGTCGAGCCCATCAGCGAGCATGAGCCGCGACCTGTCGACGCCGAGTACGTGTGCACAGATGAGGCGGGCCTCCACCCCGGCGGAGTCGATTCCCGCTCCGGCCAGCGCCGCCGCCGCGCCGCGCACGACACCGGCCACGGGGACCGGCCGCGGGTCCACGGTGGTCAGGCCTCGTCCATCCGACGTCGACGCTCTTCGTCGGCGAGCGCGTCGAGCACCGCGTCCATGTCCCCGTCGAGGACCGAATCGAGGTTGTGCGCCTTGAATCCGACCCGATGGTCGGCGATCCGGTTCTCCGGGAAGTTGTAGGTGCGGATGCGCTCGGAGCGGTCGACGGTGCGCACCTGCGTCGCGCGCCCTTCGGCGGCCTCGGCCTCGGCGGCCTCCTCGGCAGCGGCCTGGAGCCGCGCGGCCAACACCTGCATGGCGCGCTGCTTGTTCTGCAACTGGCTGCGTTCGTTCTGACACGTGACGACGGTGCCGGTGGGCAGGTGCGTGATGCGAACCGCCGAGTCGGTCGTGTTGACGCCCTGCCCGCCCTTGCCGGACGAACGGTAGACGTCGATCCGCAGTTCCGACTCGTCGATCTCGACCGGACCTACATCCTCCGGCTCGGGGAACACCAGCACGCCGGCGGCCGACGTGTGGACCCGCCCCTGGGACTCGGTCACCGGAACACGTTGGACACGGTGCACGCCACCCTCGAACTTCATCCGCGACCACACGCCGTCACGTGACGGCTGCTTGGCGCGGATGGAGAACGAGGCATCCTTGTAGCCCCCGAGATCGGACTCGGTCACGCCCAGCACCTGAACGGTCCACCCGTGCTTCTCCGCGTAGCGCGTGTACATGCGGGCCAGGTCCGCGGCGAACAGCGCGGACTCCTCGCCGCCCTCCCCCGACTTGATCTCCATGAGCACGTCGTCGGCGTCGTGGGGGTCGCGCGGCGCCAGCAGATCCGCGAGCCGGATCTCCAGTTCCGAGGCCTCTGCGTCCAGCCGGTCGGCCTCGTCGGCGAACGAGGAGTCGTCGTCGGCCAGCTCCCGGGCCGCGGCGGCGTCGTCGCGCGTCGAGACCAACGCCCGGTAGCACTGGACGACAGGGGTCAGCTCGGCGAACCGCTTACCGACACGGCGGGCGGCCGCGGCGTCCTCGTGCAGTGTCGGATCCGACAGCTGCGCCTCGAGGCCGCCGTACTCGGAGAGGACGTCGTCGATCGATGACGGCGCACGTCCCGCGCCATCGCTCACTCCTCGTCCTGGGGCAACGTCGGCGTGGTCTTGGCCACCTGGAGGAGGAACTCGTAGTTCGTGTTGGTCTTACGCAGCTGCGACATGAGCAGGTCGATGGCCTGGTGCGTGTCCAACCCCGACAGGACGCGGCGGAGCTTGTGCATGATGCCCGCTTCCTCCGGGCTCATCAGCAGCTCCTCCTTGCGGGTGCCCGAGGGGCCCACGTCGACGGCCGGGAAGACGCGCCGCTCGGCGATCCGACGGTCGAGCTTGAGCTCGGCGTTACCGGTGCCCTTGAACTCCTCGAAGATCACCGTGTCGCCGGCGGAGCCGGTCTCGACCATCGCGGTGGCGATGATCGTGAGCGAGCCACCGTTCTCGATGTTCCGGGCCGCGCCGAGGAACCGCTTGGGCGGGTACAGCGCGGTGGAGTCGACACCACCGGACAGGATCCGGCCCGAGGCGGGCGAGGAGTTGTTGTAGGCGCGGCCGAGGCGCGTGATGGAGTCGAGGAGGACGACGACGTCCTGCCCCAGCTCGACCAGACGCTTGGCGCGTTCGATCGCCAACTCGGCGACCTGCGTGTGGTCCGACGGCGGGCGGTCGAAGGTCGAGGCGATGACCTCACCCTTCACCGAACGCTGCATGTCGGTGACCTCCTCCGGACGCTCGTCGACGAGCACCACCATGAGGTGGCATTCCGGGTTGTTGGTCGCGATGGCGTTCGCGATGTTCTGCAGGATCGTGGTCTTGCCGGCCTTCGGCGGGGACACGATCAGTGCGCGCTGCCCCTTACCGATCGGCATGATCAGGTCGATCACGCGGGTGGAGATGATGTTCTTCTCGGTCTCCAGGCGCAGCCGCTGGTTGGGGTACAGCGGCGTGAGCTTGGAGAAGTCCACGCGGTTGCGGGCCTGATCGATCGGACCACCGTTGACGGTGTCGATCCGGACCAACGGATTGAACTTCTGGCGGTTCTTGCCGCCTCCCTGCCCGCCTCCCTGGTTTCCACCCTGGCCGTCGTTCTGGCCGTCGCGCGGCATCTTGACCGCGCCGGTGATCGCATCGCCACGGCGCAGACCGTGCCGACGGATCATGTTCATGGAGACGTAGACGTCGTTCGTTCCGGCGAGGTAACCGGACGTGCGGACGAACGCGTAGTTGTCCAGCACGTCCAGGATGCCCGCGACCGGCTGGAGGACGTCGTCCTCCCGCACCTCGGTGTCGCCGTCGTTCTGCCGGTTCCCGCCGCGGTTTCGCTCGCGCCGGCGCCGGCTACGACGCCCGCGGCCACCACCGTCGTCGTCGCGGTTGTTGCCGTCTCCCCGGGGGCCGTTGCCGTCGCCCTGGTTACCCGAGCCCTGGCTGTTCGAACCCTGCTGCTCGCGGTCGTCGTTGTCCCGGTTACGGCCGCCCTGCTGGTCACGGTTGCGGCCGCCCTGATGGTCGCCGCCCTGCTGATCCCGGTTGCGACCGCCCTGCTGATCCCGGTTGCGGCCACCCTGCTGGTCGCCGCCCTGCTGGTCACGGTTGCGGCCGCCCTGCTGGTCGCCGCCCTGCTGATCCCGGTTGCGACCGCCCTGCTGATCGCGATTCTGCTGGCCCGGATCCTGGTCGTCACGGCCCTGACCGCCGCGACGCTGACGTCCGCCCTGGTCGCGCCCCTGGCGATGGCCGCCGTGGTTACCGTCCTCGCTGCGCGAACGATCGGAGTCCTGTCCCGAGTCGCCGTGGGTCGACGCCTCGGCCGACCGGCGGTCCCCGTCGCCTTCAGCGGACCGCTGCTGCTGCGGGTCTGACGTCAGCGACGACGCGGCGGGCCGGGTCGCCTCGGTCGTGTCCCCGCCGCGGGAGTCGGCGCCGCCACCGGAGGATTCGGCTGTGCCGGACGTCCCGGTCGACGCCTTGGCGGGGGCCGCGGCCTGAGCCTTGGCCGGGCCGGGCCTACGTGCGCCCTCGATCATGGCGACGAGTTCGCCCTTGCGCTTGCCCGACAGGCCCTTGAGGCCCATCTGCTGCGCGAGTCCCTTGAGGTCAGCGAGGCGCATTGCGGACAGCGAGGCGCCCTGAGGCGGTGTGGAGGTGGTTTCCGTCGAGGTCACGGGGATCCTTTCTGGGCCCGGAGCCGGGGCGGTGTGGACCGCCTCGCATCGAGCAGGTGTCCGGGATCCGGAGTCGGCGTCCCGGGTGGCCGCGTGGGCCTCTCCGCACTTGCGGCAGAGCCACATACGGAGTGTTCGTCTGAGGGGGATCCTCGTGGGGGACGAGCCGCCCACGCGGGAGGATCCCTGATCGCCATATCGCCATTCGGCCGTTGCCTACCGGGAGCCACCCTGTGACACCCGAGCGAAGACGGGCGACTGTGCAGGATCCCGGGACGCGGGAACGACCGAGCGTCCGTGGCTGACAGGAAGCATACTACCTGCGGGCACACACGTACATGTCCCCCTCCGCGCGTCACGACCGTCACCCCCTCGAGTCGGAGCCGGGCGGTAACGTACAGCACACCGATAACGCGTCCGGCAGGAACCGATCAGCAGGAGGTGGCCCGTGTTCGGAACGATGCTCGACACCCCACTTCTCGTCTCACGGATCCTCGAGCACGCGGCGGAACGCCACGGCGGCTCCACCATCACGGGGTTCGGGAGCCGGCTGGAACCCCACCCTGTCAGGTTCGATGTGGTGGCTGCCCGCGCCGCCGCCACCGCACACGCACTGTCCGCCCTCGGGGTCGGGATCGGTGACGTGGTGGGGATCCTCTCGGAGAGCCGTACGGAGTACGTCGAAGCCGTCTTCGCGCTCCCCGCGATGGGCGCGGTGGCGATGCCGGTCAACACCCTCCGCTCGGCGGACTTCAAGATCTCCGCGCTCGGGGAGAACAGGGTGTCGGTGATCCTCGTGGACCCGGAGATCCTCTCCCCTGTCCTCGAGATCGTGTCGGGTGTGGCGAGCCTGCGCCACGTCGTCGTCATGGACAGTCACGTGCCTTCCGAACTTCCCGGCACGCACCTCGAGGTACACGCACTCGAAGCCCTCCTCGACGGGCGACCCACGGCCTACCCGTGGCCTGATCTCGACGAGCGAACCGCGGCGGCCATCGCGTACACCTCCGGCACCACCGGCAGCTCCAAGGGTGTCGCGTACACGCACCGGTCGATCTGGCTCCACTCCATGCAGATCTGCATGGCCGAGAGCGCCGCGCTCCGCAGCGGCGACACCGTGCTGAGCACGGTCCCCATGCATCACGTCATGTCATGGGGGATGCCGTACGCCGCATTCATGTCCGGTGCCAGCCTGATCACCGCTCGCCCGCGACCCGGCGAGGCGCTGCACACGGGTGCCGACCTCGCCAACCTCCTGGGCACGCATCGCCCCAACAAGGTCGTCACCACCCCGGCCGCGCTCCAGCAACTTCTCGGCAGGCTGGAGACTCATCCGCAATCGCTCTCCCACCTGACCGAGATCGTCGTGGGCGGATCCGGCGTACCGGAGGCGTTGATCGATGCCTTCGTCGAGCGTCACGGTGTCCCCCTGATCCAGGCCTACGGGCTCACCGAGACCAGCCCCATCGCCGCCTTCGCCCGGCCCGACCCCCACTCCTCCGCCACCCACCGGCGCGCCCAGATTCTCGGGCAGGGCCGCTTCTCCGCGGGAGTGCAGGCCCGCGTGGTCGACGGCGGCCGGGTACAACCCAACGACGGGTGGTCCGTCGGCGAACTCCAACTCCGCGGCCCGTGGGTGACCGCCTGTTATCTCGGGGACGCGGCCCCGGAGCGCTTCGTCGACGGGTGGCTGCGGACCGGCGACATGGCCAGCATCTCGCCCAAGGGGTACCTCGCCGTGGTGGACAGGGTCGACGACACGATCGCCTCGGGCGGGGAGCTGATCTCCAGCATCGAACTCGAGCACGCGGTGCTCCGAGACGAACGGGTGGCGGACGCCGCGGTGATCGGTGTGCCCGACGAACGCTGGGGCAGCCGGCCCCTAGTTCTAGTGCGTCTCAAACCCGGGGTGACGGCTCGCGCGCGCTCGCTCTGGGAGGGGCTCGAGGGCGTGCTCGAGATGTGGAAGCGGCCGGATCGGTGGGCGTTCGTCGACGACATCCCCAGGACCACGGTCGGAAAATACGACAAGATCCGGATCCGCGCGCGGCACGCGTCCGGCAATTACGAGATCACCAGGATCACGCCCGGGTCCACGCAGTGAGGACGACGCCCGGCCGGGATCACCCGGCGGGACGTACGCCCATCACTGTCCTCGGTGCCGAAGCACCCGGGCCGTCTCGTCGTTCCGACCCGGCGCTCTCACTCGGCGGCGACCACCCGGGCGCCGTCGGCGATCCGCAGATCGAGTACCCGCCACCCCTGCGCCTCGGCGAGGTCGCGTAGATCCGAAGGGAGGCCGGACGTGCCGAGAATCAGCACGGTAGGGCCTGCGCCGGACACCGTCGCGGCGAATCCCCGTTCGCGAAGCCGCGTCACCCACTCCATGGTCGCGACCAGTGCCGGCGCGCGGTACGACTGGTGAAGTCGGTCCTCGGTCGCCGCCACGAGGAACTCGGGGTGGGACGCGAGCGCCACGGACATCAGCGCGGCGCGGCTGGCGTTGAACGCCGCGTCCTCGTGCGGCACCGTCGCCGGGAGCAGTCCCCGGGTCTGGGCGGTCGACGACGTCTCTGACGGCACCAGCACCGTCGCGACGATCGACGGATCGACCTCCATGCGAACCGCACGATAGGTCACCGCGGTGGCCGAACGCTCGGTCCACGAGACCACGACGCCGCCGAGCACGCTGGCCGCGGCGTTGTCCGGATGTCCCTCGAACTCGCTGGACAACTGGACCAGGTGCTCGGCCGTGAGGGCGCCGTCCATGAGGCCGTTGGCGGCGACCAGGCCACCGACCGCGGCGGACGCCGACGACCCCAGCCCCCGGGAATGCGGGATGGCGTTGTGGCACGAGATCCGCACGCCCGGCACCCCCACGCCCCCGGCCCGCAGTCCCGCCTCGACCGCCTTGGCGACCAGATGAGACGCGTCCTCGGGAACCTCCCCGGCCCCCTCGCCGGTGACCTCGAGCTCCAGGCCCGACTCGATCGTGGTGACCGTGATCGTGTCGTAGAGCCCCAGGGCCACACCGAGCGCGTCGAAGCCGGGGCCGAGATTGGCACTCGACGCCGGCACCTCGACGGTGACGGACCGGCCGACCGGCAGGATGCGACCGCCCGAGCTGCCGAAGACCTCCGGGCCCGGACCGTTCATGTCGCTCATTCCAGACCGAGAGCGCCGGCGACCGCCGAGGGGTCGACCGGGACCGGCTCGACCTCGGGCATGCCCAGCAGTGCCGTATCCGGGTCCTTGAGCCCGTTGCCGGTGACCGTGCACACGATCGTCTGACCGGCCTCGAGCTCGCCGCCCGCGTGGGCGTCGAGCAGACCGGCCACCGACGCCGCCGAGGCGGGCTCGACGTAGACGCCGTCCTTGCCCGCAACCATGCGGTACGCCTCGAGGATCTGCTCGTCGGTGCGCTTGCGGAAGGTGCCGCCGGACTCTTCGCGGGCGTTCACCGCGCCATCCCACGACGCCGGGGCGCCGATGCGGATCGCGGTGGCGATGGTCTCCGGGTTCTTCACCGGCGCGCCGTCGACGAGCGGGGCTGCGCCGGCGGCCTGAACACCCATCATGCGCGGACGGTTCGAGATGATCCCGTCCGTGTGGTACTCGGAGTAGCCACGCCAGTACGCGGTGATGTTGCCCGCGTTGCCGACGGGCAGGAAGTGGAGGTCCGGGGCACGCCCGAGAACATCCACGATCTCGAACGCGGCGGTCTTCTGACCCTCGATGCGGACCGGGTTGACCGAGTTGACCAGACCGATCTCCGCGTAGGTCGCCGTGGTCTTGCGTGCCAGCTCGAGGCAGTCGTCGAAGTTGCCGTCGACCTGGATGATGGTCGCACCCATCATCACGGCCTGCGCGAGCTTGCCTGCGGCGATCTTGCCCTGCGGGATGAGAACCGCGCACTCCATACCGGCGCGCGTGGCGTACGCGGCTGCCGAGGCCGAGGTGTTGCCGGTGGACGCGCACAACACGGCGCGCTGGCCGCGGGCCTTCGCGTCGGTGACGGCCATCGTCATACCGCGGTCCTTGAACGACCCGGTGGGGTTGAGGCCCTCCACCTTGAGGTAGACCTCACACCCGGTGACCGCCGAGAGATGAGTCGCCCGGATGAGCGGCGTGCCGCCCTCGTAGAGAGTCACCGGCTCCCAGTTCTCACCGATAGGGAGGCGGTCTCGGTAGGCCTCGATCAGGCCGGGCCAGCGGCTGTGCACGGGCTGGTGGGTGTTGCTCATTCGGTGTCCACTCCCTCGAGACGGATGACGCTGGTGATGTCCGTGACGGCGTCCTGGTCGGAGAGCGCGGCCACCGTGTCGGCGAGCGCGCGCTCGGAGGCGCGATGAGTCAGCACCGTCAGTTCGGCGCTGGCCGGCGCGTCGTCGCCTTCTCCCACGGCGGCCTGGACCTCGGTCTGGCGGCACTGGGCGATCGAGACCCCGTGGTTCGAGAACTCCGCGGCCACGAGCGCGAGCACACCGGGCTTGTCCGCCACACGCATGCGCACGTGGTAGCGCGTGAGGATCTCGTCCATCGAGGCCACCGGGAGGGCGGCGTACGTGGACTCGCCGGGGGCACGGCCCGCGCCGACCTTGTTACGCGCGGCCGCGACCATGTCGCCGAGCACCGCCGACGCGGTCGGCGCGCCACCGGCACCCTGGCCGTAGAACATGAGCCGACCAGCCGCCTCCGCCTCGACGACGACGGCGTTGAACGCGCCGTTCACCGCGGCGAGCGGGTGGCTGTTGGGCAGCAGGGCGGGATAGACGCGAGCGGAGACCGCCTCGGTGCCGTCGGCGCGGCGCAGCTTCTCACAGATGGCGAGCAGCTTGATGGTGCAGTCCATGTCGCGGGCCGACTCGAAGTCGTCCGGGGAGATCCGGGAGATCCCCTCGCGGTAGACGTCCCCGGCGGTCACCCGGCTGTGGAAGGCGATCGAGGCGAGGATGGCCGCCTTGGCGGCCGCGTCGTAGCCCTCGACGTCCGCGGTGGGGTCGGCCTCGGCGTATCCCAGGCGCGAGGCCTCGGCCAGCGTCTCGGAGTAGTCGGCGCCGGTGGAGCCCATCTCGGACAGGATGTAGTTCGTCGTCCCGTTGACGATGCCGACGACGCGCTCGACCTGGTCACCCGCCATCGAACGGCGGAGCGGGCCGATCACGGGGATCGCGCCGGCCACGGCCGCCTCGAAGTACAGGTCGGTGCCGGTGGCGTCGACCACCTCGGCCAGCTCGTCGGTGTACTCGGCGAGCAGCGCCTTGTTGGCGGTGACGACGGACTTGCCGTGGCGCAATGCCTCGAGGAGGAGTGGACGTGGGACGTCGATGCCACCCATGAGTTCGACGACGACGTCGACGTCGCCCCTCGACACGAGCGTGGACGGGTCCGCGGTGAGCAGCTCGGGGTCCACCCCGCGATCCTTCGTCAGGTCACGGACAGCGACCCCCCGAAGCTCCAGCGGCGCACCGATCCGCGCGGCGAGTGCCTCCGCGTTCTCGGTCATGAAGCGGATGACCTCGCTGCCGACGGTGCCCATCCCGAGCACCGCCACTCCTACGGGTCGCACGCCTGACGCTGTTGCGTCGCTCACTGTCCCACCTCCAGGCTCGTCAGATCGTCAAGGGTCTCACGGCGCAGCACGAGTCGTGCCCGCCCGTCGCGAACCGCCACCACCGCGGGGCGTCCGATGAGGTTGTACCGGCTCGACATGGAATAGCAATAGGCCCCGGTCGCCGCGACGGCGACGAGGTCGCCGGCCCCGACGTCCTCGGGCATCCACAGGTCGCGAACCACCACGTCACCGCTCTCGCAGTGCTTGCCCACCAGGCGGGAGACCACCGGTGTCGCGGTCGACTTCCGACCCACGAGCCGGGCGTCGTACTCGGCGTCGTACAGGGCGGTGCGGATGTTGTCGCTCATCCCCCCGTCGACGCTGACGTAGCGCCGACTCTCGCCGCCGGCGAGTTGGACGTCCTTGGTCACGCCGACCTCGTACAGCGTGACCGTGCCCGGGCCGGCGATCGCTCGCCCCGGCTCGACGACCAGCGTCGGCGGGGTCAGGTCTGCCTCCCGGGCGAACGACTCGACGATCTCGGTCAGCGACGCGGCCAGCTGGGCGACGGGCGGAGGATCGTCCGACGGGACATAGCTGATCCCCAGGCCGCCTCCGAGATCGAGGTGATCGAGCTGCCTGGTCCGCTCGGCGCCGAACTCGTCGACGATGTCCCGGAGCAGCCCGATCACGCGGCGGGCGGCGAGTTCGAATCCGTCGATCTCGAAGATCTGCGAGCCGATGTGGCTGTGCAGCCCGGTCAACCGGATGTTCTGTGCCGCGAACACGGCCCGGACGGCCTCCATCGCGGCGCCGCCGGAGAGGGAGAAGCCGAACTTCTGATCCTCGTGGGCGGTCGCGATGAACTCGTGGGTGTGTGCCTCGACTCCGACGGTCACGCGGATGAAGACATCCTGGACGATCCCCTCCTCGGCCGCGATACGGTCGAGGAGCGCGATCTCTGACATCGCATCGATCACGACATGGCCGACACCGTTGCGCACGGACATGCGGAGTTCGTCACCGGATTTGTTGTTGCCGTGGACCGTGATCCGCTCGGCCGGGAAGCCGGCGCGAAGTGCGATGGCGAGCTCGCCGCCCGAGGCCACGTCCAGACTCAGGCCCTCCTCGGCGACCCAGCGGGCGACCTCGGTGCACAGGAACGCCTTGGAGGCGTAGTGCACGCGGTCCGCTCCCCCGAACGCCGCGGCCATCTCCCGACAGCGGGACCGGAAATCGTCCTCATCGATCACGAACAGCGGTGAGCCGTACTCGGCCGCGAGCTCCGATGCCGCGACTCCGGCGAACTCCACGACCCCGTCCTCGCGACGCCGGGCGCCCCGGGGCCAGACCGCCGGGGCGAGGTTCATGAGCGCGTCGGCGTCGCCGGGCCGCTCGCCGATGGCCGGTGCGTGCGGGTACTCGTGCCGCGAGCCCGCGGGGTGCGCGCTCACATCTTCTCCGGTGCGTTGACACCGATCAGGCGCAGGCCGTTGGCCAACGTCTGTCGTGTGGCCGCACTCAGGGCCAGGCGGGCGGCGTGCAACGGTCCGGGTTCCTCGTCCCCCATCGGCAGCACCCGGCAGGTGTCGTAGAACCGGTGGTAGGCGGCTGCCAACTCCTCGAGGTACCGCGCCACACGGTGGGGCTCGCGGAGGTCCGCGGCACTGGCCACCACGCGCGGGAACTCGCCGATGGTGCGGATGAGCGCGCCCTCGCGGTCCTCGACCAGCAACGCCATGTCGGCACCCTCGACGGTGACGCCGAGGTCGGCGGCGTTACGGGCCAGCGAGCACAGGCGCGCGTGCGCGTACTGGACGTAGAACACCGGGTTGTCGTTCGTGGCCGAGGCCCACAGCTGCAGGTCGATGTCCATCGTCTGGTCGACCGAGGACCGGATGAGCGCGTATCGGGCGGCGTCCACACCGATGGCGTCGACGAGATCGTCCAGGGTGATGACGGTGCCGGCACGCTTGCTCATCTTGACCGGGGCGCCGTCACGGACGAGGTTGACCATCTGTCCGATGAGGACCTCGATCGTGGCCGGATCGTCGCCGAGGGCGGCGGCGGCGGCCTTGAGGCGGGCGATGTAGCCGTGGTGGTCCGCCCCCAGCATGTAGATGCAGAGGTCGAAGCCGCGCTCCCGCTTGTCGAGGAAGTACGCGATGTCACCGGCGATGTACGCGGCATTCCCGTCGGACTTCAGGACCACCCGGTCCTTGTCGTCCCCGAACGAGGTGGACCGCAGCCACCAGGCCCCGTCCGACTCGTAGAGGTTGCCGTTTCCCTTGAGGGTCTCGACGGCGCGATCGACCGCGCCGGAGGTGAACATCGAGTTCTCGTGCGTGTAGACATCGAACACCGTGCCGAAGTCCGCGAGCGAGGACTTGATGTGGCTGAACATCATGTCGACCCCCACGGAACGGAAGATCTCCAACGACTCCGCTTCGGGCTTGTCCAGCACGTCCGGGTGCTCGGCGACGATCCGGGCCGCGATGTCCTCGATGTAGGCACCGGCGTAGCCGTCCTCGGGGGTGGGCTCCCCCTTGGCCGCCGCGGCGAGCGACGTGCTGAACCGATCGATCTGGGCGCCGTGGTCGTTGAAGTAGTACTCGCGGGTGACCTCGGCACCGGATGCCTCGAGGACCCGGCCCAGCGCGTCACCGACAGCAGCCCACCGGGTTCCGCCGAGGTGGATGGGCCCGGTCGGGTTGGCCGAGACGAACTCGAGGTTCACCCGGCGGCCGGACAGCGCATCCCCCGCCCCGTAGTCGACGCCCTTGGCGAGCACGGTGGACACCAGGGATCCCTGCGCACCGGAGTCGAGGCGGATATTGAGGAAACCCGGCCCGGCGATCTCAGCCGATTCGATTCCCGCGTCCGCGACCAGCGCGGTCGCGAGATCACCTGCGAGGTCACGCGGCGCGACGCCGACCTTCTTGCCCAGCTGCAGCGCGATGTTGGTCGCGTAGTCACCGTGTTCCGGATTGCGCGGTCGCTCGACCGTCACCGTCTCCGGAACGAGCGAGATATCGGCCCCGCGATCGGTGAGGACGGTGATGAGGGCGGCACGGATGACGGCGGCGAGATCAGCGGGAGTCACGTCTTCATATCCTAGGTGTCAGCACGTCGTCGGGGGAATCGGCGTCACGGTCACCGCTCCCGGGTCCTGCCGGGCGGGCCCGATGCGGCCGCTCTCCGGGACCGGTGCTACGATCAGTCTCGCTGTTCGAGAGGTGCCACCCACGCGGTGGGCCCGAGAGCCGCCTCCGGTCTCCACGGCCGGTATCCCGCCCTCGTAGCTCAGGGGATAGAGCGTTGGTTTCCGGTACCAAAGGTCAGGGGTTCGATTCCCTTCGGGGGCACAACCGAAATAGCGGAAGGGCCCGGGCAGATGCCCGGGCCCTTCCGCTGTCCACCGCCGGGCCCATCGGGTCCACTCGGGTGGTATCAGCCGGGCAGCGTGATCCCGTCGACCTGGTCGATACGCGCGACGACCCGCTCATAGATGTCGGTCAGCATCCGCACCTCGTCGTCGCTGATCACGTCGACGAACAGTTCCCGGACCTTCTCCACGTGCTTGGGCGCGACGGAACCGATCGCCTCGGCCCCCTGTTCGGTCAGCGTGACGATGGTTCCGCGCCCGTCCTCGGCGCACTCGTTCTTGGCGACCAGTCCGCGACCCTCCATGCGCCGGACCTGATGGGACACGCGGCTACGGTCCCAGCCGAGGGCCGCGCCCAGGTCACGGGCGCGGAGTCCACCGCGTTCGGACTCGCTGAGGCTCACCAGCACGGCGTAATCCGACTGCGACATCGCAGCATCCCGCTGTAGCTGGCGCTCGACTGCGAGGTCGAGCAGCTGATTCATGTCTCGGTACCTACGCCACATGCGCTGCTCTTCATCGTTCAACCAGCGTGTCTCGCTCATACGACCATTCAAGCACGGGCAGGGGCCGGTACCGGCGTCAGGCACCGCCGCGCGGACGGGGTCAGATAGCGGTGTTCACTCCGTACTCTGACCGGATCGACGCATCACATGGGTACGCGCGCCACCGATCCCTGCGAACCTCGCCCGGTCACAGGTGAGCACGATGACCTGGGAGGTCGTCGCAGCCGCGGCGATGACGGCCCCCATGGTCAGCCTGCGTGTGGGGTCGGTGTAACCCATCGTGTCGTCCAGGAACACCGGAACCCCGTCCGTGCCGACGAGGCGGGCACAGGCGATCCGGACGATGACCGCCAACTGTTCCCTGGCGCCGCCGGACAGCGAGTCGTAGTTCACGGTGACGCCGCCGATCCTGCGCGAGAGGATCGTCAGATCGTCGCCGAGCCGCACGTCGAACTCCCGGCCGTACACCAGAGCACCGAGCTCTACGACCGCTCGATGAAAGGGATCCTGGTAGGCGCGCAACGCCTCGGAACGGCGCGCGGTCAGGGTGCGGTGCAGCAGATCTGCTGCGCGGGCGCGACGCCACAGGGCGCCATTCTCCCGCTCCGCCTCGTCCAGCTCCCTCTCGGCGGCCGACACATCGCCCAGACGTCCCTGATCACCGATCGCGTTCACCCGCCCCAGCGCGGTGGCCACCGCGCCGGCGGACTCGCGCTCCTCGTTCCGCAGTGTCGCAAGCGACGCCCGGGCGTTCTCCAGCAACTCCGGAGGAGCGTCGGACAGCGCCTCATCGAGAGATGCGCGAGCCGCCCGCGCGGATTCCCGGGCCTCCTCGAGCCTGGCGCGGGTCAGCTCCTCGGCTCCGGCTAGCTCCGCGTCCGCCGTGACCGCGCGGGCCGCGTCGAGGACCCGGGCCCGTTCCTCGAGCCGCGACTCCCCCTCCTCGGCCAGCGCGGTTCGCGTGGCGTACACCGTGCGGATGGTCTCCGCCTCGGTCGCCGCTGCGCGATCCTCCGCCCGCCGCGAGGACAGGGTCTCTTCCGCCTGAGCCGCCACGACCACGGGGTCGGACTCCGGGCCTTCGTCCGCAGACGCGCCGGATCCGATGTCCGGCGACGTCCCCTCCGCCGCCCGGTCCTCCACCCCTTCGGGGTCTTCCGCGGCCTCGTCCGCGCCGAGCCGTTCTCGTAGAGCGTCCCTGCGGGCACAGAGATCGTCGAGAGTCTCCCCGCTGAGCAGGTCCGCCCGCCTCCGGCGCAGTGCCTCGACCTGGGCGCGGAGTGCGTTGGCGCGTCGAGCGCGGTCCTCCGCCTCCTCCCGATCCGCCACCCCGAGCTTCCCGAGTAGCGCGGCCAGACGCGCTCGCGCCGAGGTCTCGTCGCGGCGCACGGTGTCCGTATCGCCGGCCGGCACCACGGTCAGCGAGACATCTCCCACCTCGAACACGGTGTCCTCGACGATGCGTTGGGACCATCCGGGATCGGCGTCCCGCGCCTCGCCGGAGACGACGACCTCGCCACTGCCCGCGACTTCGACAGTCGGAGCACTTGCATTGCTGCGCACGACGGCTTCTCGCAGCGTCTCATCAGCAGACCGGATCTCGTCGACCGCGTCGGTCGAGATCTCCACCTCGGAAAGCTGCGTCCCGGTGACCGCCAGGTCGTCGCCGACGGACGTGGCGGTCTCGATGAGCTGCTCGAGTCGCGTGAGCTCGCTACGGCGGTGCTCGCGGTCCCGGGCCTCGCGGGCCTCGTCGAGGTGCGCCCGCGCTCGTGTGAGATCCGCCTCGGCCGCCTCCAATGCCGACCGTGCCGCCTTGGCACGCTCCTCGGCCGGTGCCAGGCGCTCGCCCTCGGTGTCGACGGCGGCGCGAGCATCTGCGGCCCTGCGGCGTTCCCGCTCGACATCCTCCACAAGCGTCGCTCGTTCCCGGGTGCCGCGCACGGCCGCATCGTGTTCGGCGGCCGCCCGATCGACCTCGGTGTCCGCGGCGGAACTGATCTGCCTCCGATCGGCCACCACCAGCCCGGCTGCCTCCAGCCGTGCCACCTCCGCCTCCACGGTCCTCAAGGACTCGGTGTGGGCCCGGTGCACCGCCGCCTGCGCGGCATGATCGTCAACAGCGGCGTCCAGCTCGGCATGGCCGGCCCGGGCGGCGGACAGCGCTGTGCGTGCCTCAACCAGCCGGGCCTCCGACCTGGCCAGCTCGCCGGTCGGCTCGCCTCGCCGCGTGGTGAGATAGCGATTGCGTTCCTCCGCGACCCGCGAGATCAGGTTGTCGTCCCCCGTCGGGTCCTCACCACCGGCCGCCGCATCGAGAGCCCGACGCAAGGAGTCCATTCCCTTGGCCGCGTCGACCTGCCCGATCGGCTCGTCCTGAGCGATGCGCAGCGCCCGCCAGAGCGAGCGGTCGACTCGTCGTTCCAGCAGGTCACGTACGTGATCGTGCGCGTCGTCCCCGGACATCGCCTGCCGGGCCGACCCGGGGAACTCCAGGGACGTCCGCTTACCCCGGACGAACTCCTTGCGGTACAGCATCCGTTGGTCGTCGATCGTGAACTCGGCCTCGACCACCACCGGGACATCCCTGCCCACCGGACTGGACGCCTTGACGTCCGCGCGACCGGACGACGCTTTGTGCTCGAGGAGCATGTCGAGCGCATCCATGAGGCTGGTCTTGCCCGACTCGTTGGGCCCCTCGACCACGAGGACCCCACGGTGCGGGACCTCGACCTCCTCACGGGTCACGCCCCGGAAGTCCTCGAGCATCAATCGGTGCAGGATCATCGTGTCCCCCCGTCCACGAATCGGTACAGCAGACTGAGTGCATGTCCGGCGTCCTCGGCCTCCGGACCACCGGCCGAGGCCATCTCCATCAGGTCCGCCACCGCCCGCCCCGCGTACCCGTCGACGAGGTCGGTGAGATCGGTGTCGTCCGCACGCACGACCAGATGGGTGCGCGTCTCGCGCAGATAGGCGCACGCGAACAGCGCCGACCACCGGTCCACCTCCTCGTCGATCCGCGCACGCAGGGCGACCCCGACGGTTCCGGTCAGCCCCAGCTTCAACACCGTGCGGGGCTTGTCCTCGATCGCCTCGATCCGCGTGGCGAGCGCATCCAGGTCCGCGTCCGTGTCGATCTGTGCATTGAGCGCGAGGAATGACCAACGACCGGTCCGCAGGGGTGTCACCGTGGATCCCCCGCGCCGGCCACCGGGGAGCGCGCGCTCGAGCTCGACGAGCAGGGCGTGACCGGAATCCTTCTCCACATCGTCGAAGTCCGTCGTCTCGGGGCTTCCCGAGAACCAGACCCGCTCCCCCGAGCCCACGCGGGTGACCGAATGGCGATCACCGAGAGCCACATAGTCGAGCCGCCCGGAGTCGACGGCCTGCTCGAGCGCGGAGACGGCGATCGCCTCCACCGAGGGCGAGTGCCCGCCGAAGACCTCGTCGGTTCCACCGTGTGCCACCAGGACGCGCAGCGCCGCGGACGGCTCGAGGGATTCCAGCAACGTGGGCAGGCGGGAGGGGTCAGGCCGCTTGGAGGTCCACGGGATGCCGACCACCTCGACTCCGGGGAGAACCTCGACCGGGCCGGATCCGTCGAGAACGACGACGGCGCCGCTCTCGACCGCCGACGAGAAGTCCCGACACCGCAGAACCGACGACACATCCAGCGGGTCGTGATTACCCGGCAGCACGAGGACGGGGACGGGGAACGACGCCAACACCTCGGCCGCGCGGAGCACCACGGACCTGGGGACCGCGTTGTCCTCGAACGCGTCACCGGCCACGACGATGAACTGCGCACCGTGCTCCGTGGCGAGATCACCGAGCGATTCCACCGCGGCCAGCCGGTCCGCGGTGTAGACGGCCTGCGACTCGTCACCCAGGAACCTCCTGGTCATGCCGAGCTGCCAGTCGGCCGAGTGGAGGAATCGAACGGTGTCGCCGTCCCGTGGGGTGGTCATGGTCGCATCGTAGGTCGCGGGTACGACAGCGGTCCCGGACGGCTCTGCCGTCAGCGCGATCGGTAGTCGCCGAACGCGTCGAGGAAGTCCTCGAGATCGGCGACCACGCGCAACTGCTCGAGCGGGTCGTTGGTCGCGGCGGCCGCCATCCTTCTGGTGACCGGGGCGTCCAGCAGATCCTCGAGCCCGGCCGGTGCGGGCGAGGGCACCGTCGGCAGTAGCGGGTCACTGCCCCACAGACTCTCCTCCACATCGACACCCACCGTGTCGCCCTCGCCGCCGGGGCCCCTCAGTACAGCGCCCAACTGGTCGGCGCCCAGGCCACGCAACTCGAACATCACCTGAGGCGAGGCATCCCACCACTCGACCATGACGTACGCCGCCGCCAGGACGTGACGACAGGGCCCGGTCTGCACAGGGCAGTGGCACGAGTAGGAGGTCGCGCCGTGGACCGCGGGCAGCAGCAGGAAGCCGATCGTGTCCGAGAAATCCCCGGCCAACGCGCCGAGCACCCCGTTCTCCTCCTGCCGAAGGGCCGTGCGGAGTGCGTCCGAGTCCGTCTCGTCCAGTGGCGCGAACGTGAACTCGACCGTGAAGGGCCGGGGTCTGGTGCTCTCGACGTCGCAGCGGACCGTCCGGCCCGAGTGTCCCAGGGACAGGACCTTGTCATTGCGCGCGTCGGTCCGGGCCAGGTGCGCTGCCCCGCGGGAGACCCCGGATTCGAGATCGCTGACCCACCGCCTGGCCCACATGTGCGCGCCGAACGGCCCGGCACGGGAGCGTGCCTCGATTCCCCGTCCGCTCTTCACGGTTCTTCCACCCCCTCATCGGTCAGGGCGACCAGCGCGCCCAGCTCCGCGTCGTCCAGCTCGGTCAACGCTCCGGCCATCGGCCCCAGGGTCAGCTCCGCCAGATCCCGCTTGGCCTCCAGGAGTTCGTCGATGCGATCCTCCACCGTGCCGGGGGCGACCAACGTCCGTACCTGGACCACCCGGGACTGGCCGATGCGGTGGACCCGGTCCGTGGCCTGGTTCTCCACCGCCGGGTTCCACCACCGGTCCAGGTGCACGACGTGGTTGGCCTCGGTCAGGGTCAGACCTGTGCCGCCGGCGCGCAGGGACGCGAGCATCACCGGGGGGCCACCAGGACTCTGGAACCCGCGGACCATCTCGGTCCGGGCCGCGGCGGTGACGCCGCCGTGCAGAAACGGCACCGCCGCGGCGGCCCGACGCTCCAGCATCGGGAGGATGAGGTCCCCGAAAGCCCGGTACTGGGTGAAGAGCAGGACCTTCTCGTCGCTGGCGAGGATCTCGGTCAGCACCTCGTCGAGCGCGGCGAGTTTGCCCGACCTGTGGCGCCCTCCGCGAAGGAGGGCCGAACCGTCGCCGAGATAGTGGGCGGGGTGATTGCAGACCTGCTTGAGTGCCGTGAGCCCGGACAGGATGGCACCCTTCCGAGCGGCGCCCTCCGACTCCTTGACCTGTTCCAGCATGTCCTCGACCACCGCGCGGTACAGGGTCGCCTGCTCGCGCGTCAGAGGAGCGTCCACCCGGATGTGCTGCTTCTCCGGCAGATCGGAGACCACCCGCGGATCCGATTTGAGCCTGCGTAGGACGAACGGCCCCGCGAGCGCCCGGAGCCGGGACGCCGCGGCCTCGTCGCGATGGGACTCGATCGGCACCGCGAACCGCGCGCGGAAGGTACTCGCCGATACCAGGGCCCCGGGGTTGGCGAACTCCAGGACCGCGCGGAGCTCATCGAGTCGGTTCTCGACCGGCGTGCCGGTGAGCGCGATCCGGTGCTCGGCGGGGATCGCCATGAGCGCCCGTGACACGCCGGTCGACGGATTCTTGATGGTCTGCGCCTCGTCCGCCACGAGTCGGCGCCACGGTACCTCGGACAGCATGTCGACATCCCGGGCAGCGGTGCCGTACGAGGTCAGCACCAGATCGGCTGCTGCGAGCCGCTCGGCCGCCCCCTCGTCACGATCCCGCTCGGGTCCGTGATGGGTCATCACCGACAACTCCGGCGCGAACGTCGACGCCTCTCTGGCCCAGGTGGACAGCAGGGTCAGTGGCGCGACGACCAGGGTCGGGCCGACCCGACCGATCGGCTCGCCGGTCGGGCCCACGGCGCCGACCTCGGAGGCGGTGAGGGCGAGCACCTGCATCGTCTTGCCCAACCCCATGTCGTCCGCGAGGACCGCGCCGGTATCGGCGCGCGAGAGCGCGGTGAGCCAGCGCAACCCCTCGAGTTGGTACGGGCGTAGAGTCGCCCGGAACCAGTCGGGAAGATCGACCACGATCGACGACGACGAGGGGATCCAGTCCAGGGTCGGGGGCGCGTTCACCTCGACGCCCTCGGCCTCCTCGGACATCAGCGCCGCCGCGAGCGCGGGGGCGGTCACCCGGCCGCCCCTGCGCGCGGCGAGGAAACGGGCCGCACGACGCAGTGCTCCGGAATCCGCCCGGACCCACTGCCCGCGAAGTCTGACCAGATCCGACGCGTTGTCCAGGAGCATCTGCACCTCGGTGGCGTCCAGCGGCTCGTCGTCGACGATCATCTCCCAGTTGACATCGCTGAGCTGGTCCACACCGAGCCGCCTACCCGAGTCGACGGTCTCCGTCCCCGGCTCCGACACCACGACACGCACCGCGGTGCGGACCCGCGTCCATGCCCGCGGGAGCAGAACCTCGACGCCCCGGCCTCGCAGGGCCTCCACCCCCTCGTCGACCAGCTCCACCACGAGCTCGGTGGGAAGGAGCAGATCCGGTCCGCCCCGCGCGGGGATCGCCCGTCCCAGCGGGGGCCACGACCGGACGGCCCTCTCGGCGACGTCGCCCACCGCATCCGTGACCACCGAGGGATCCGGCAGCTCGGCGTAGGGGCGGAGCGAATCGGTGCCGGTCCGCACGAGGACCTCGAGGCGCCACAGGACCTCACCCCCGCCCTCGCCCGTGGACGAATCGTCGGAGGTCTCCCCCGCATCGTCGCCGAACTGGGGCTCGACGATGCGGAACACCACTTCCACGTCCCGGGCCGCGGCCGCCCGACCGAACTCCGCCACGGCGCCGGCCAGCGCCTGGCCGCCGGAGGGCACATCCGCTCCGATAATCAGTGCCGTGCCCAGCGCACTGCGGCGATCCCTGGCAAGTGGCGCGAGCGCCGTGCGCGCATGCTGGTCCGTGAGCGCGTCGAGCAGACGATCCAGCTCTTCGCGGCTCGTGACCAGTCCATGACACCGGGACAGGCTCTCCGCGGCCCACGCACTCACGACCGGTGACGCCGCCAGAGACCACCCGGCCACCCAGCCCCCCTCGAAACGACTGAGTTCCGGAACGAGATGCCCCGACCGGACGAAGGCGCCGACACCGGCCGACAACGCGGCCAGGGCCCGTAGCGCCGCGCCCGCCCAGAGCGCTCCGCCCTCTCCGACCCCGGCACCACCGGGACGCCCGGCGCCCACGGGGGGTTCACCGGCCTCGAGGAGCCGACACAGATCGATGGCGGCGCCGACCGAGATGCGGATGCCCGGGACCCGCGCCTCGCGGACCCTGCCCTCGACGGGAACGCGCACGGCGAGCTTGTGGGTGAGCGAATACCGCTCGAGGAACTCGACGACCGCCGCGGGCGCCCCGGCCCGTCCCACCGCCGTCACCGATCCGGCCGGCGCAACGGACCCCGGCCGCCGCAATCCCGTCTCACACCACAGACCGACGGCCCCCGACTGCCATACGGCGTGCAGGCGCGGTTCGGGTGTCTGGGTCACGCCCACATGTAAGCACGCAGGTCCGACATCGGGTCGGCGAGGACCCCGGCGACCCCTCGTAGTCCTCCTTTCCACAGGCCCGGCCACCTCCACAGGTCCCGCCCTCTCCGCCCCTCGACGCGCAGGTCGGGCGCGACCGCGCACGGATACTCATCCCGTGGCAGGAAAGCTCCCTCCGATCCCCCGACGAGCACTGGCGTTGTTCGTGCTCACGGCAGCTGTGCTCGCGCTCGTCGTGGTGCTCGGTCAGCCCCGCGGATCCGCTCCCGGGAGCCCGGCGCGGGACCGTGTCGCCCCGCTCCTCGATGCGGTCTCCGTGGTCCCTGAACGTCCCGCGATACCCGGGTACGAACGGGACTGTTCCGGCGACTCCGCCTGCGTGTTCGGGCCCGCCTGGAGCGACGTGACCGGGGCGCCCGGCGGCGGCAACGGGTGTCCCACCAGGCAGGACGTCCTCGCCCGTGACATCCACACCGGCGCCGGCGCCACGACGGGCGCGTGCGCGGCCCCCTCCGGGGTGTTGGTCGACCCGTACACCGGTCGCACGGTCGACGTGGGCGGGTCAGGCGTGAGGGGAATCCATATCGACCACGTCTTCCCGCTATCGGCCGCCTGGGACCTCGGCGCGTGGGAATGGACCGCACGACGCCGCGCGGAGTTCGCGAACGACATCGACCACAACCTCGTGGCCGTCACCGGGGACGTCAACACCCGCAAGAGCGACTCCACCCCCGCCGACTGGCTGCCACCCGATCCCGCGCGACATTGCTTCTACGCCGCCCGCTACCTCACGGCCGCGATCGCCTACGAGCTGCCCGTGACCGATGCAGACCATGACGCGCTCTCGCGCGCGGTCAGCAGATGCCCGGGGTAACGCCGACGCCCCGGCCCGTGAACGGGCCGGGGCGTCACCGGGGGTCGGAGCTGTCAGTAGCGGTCGCGGCTGCCACCAGAGCGGCCGCGGAATCCGCCGCCACCACCACGGCGGTCGTCGTCCCGGCGCGGACCGCCCCCGCGGCGGTCATCGCCACCCCGGTATCCACCACGGTCGTCGCGTCGGTCATCGAACCTGCCGCCACGGCGGTCACCGCCCCGGTCGTCGCGGTCCCCACGCTGGCCGCGGTATCCGCCACCACCACGCGGCTTACCGCCCCGGTCATCCCGGTACGAGCCCGGTCGGCCCGACGGCGGACCGGAGTCCGGACGGATGTCGATCTCGGCACCGCCGACGACGATCCCCTTCATCGACTCGATCTGATCGGCCGGCAGATCCGCCGGGAGTTCGACGACGGAGTGATCGAAACGGATGGAGATGCGACCGATGTCACCGCCGCGGAGTCCCGCCTCGTTCGCGAGCGCACCCATGATCGAACCGGGCTTGACGTTGTTCCGCTTGCCCACGGCGATCCGGTACTGCGCCATGTCCTTGCCCGACCGCGACGGACGCGGGCCGTCGGAGAAGTCCCGCGCCGGACGATCCCGACGATCATCGCGACGTCCGTCCCGGTGATCATCGTGACGCTCACGGCGCTGCGGCCGCTCGGGCTCACGCATGAGGAACTCGTCGGAGTTGCGGGACTGGGTGGCGAGCGCCGCCGCGATATCCGCCATCGACACCGAATGCTCGGACGCGTAGTCCTCGACGAGTCGACGGAAGAGCGCGAGATTGGAGTCGTCCAGGCTCTCGGTGATCGACTGGGCGAACTTGGCCATCCGCATCTCGTTGACGTCGTCCACGCTCGGCAGCTGGATCTCGGTCAACGGCTGGCGGGTCGCGCGCTCGATCTGCGAGAGCAGACGCCGTTCGCGCGGGGTGACGAACAGCAACGCGTGACCGCTGCGGCCCGCGCGGCCGGTCCGGCCGATCCGGTGGACGTACGACTCGGTGTCGTGCGGGATGTCGTAGTTGACGACGTGGCTGATCCGCGGCACGTCGAGGCCGCGAGCGGCGACGTCGGTGGCCACGAGGATGTCCGTGCGGCCGTCCTTGAGCGCCTCGATCGTCCGCTCACGCAGGTTCTGGGGGATGTCGCCGTTGATCGGGGCGGCGGAGAAGCCACGCGCCCGCAGTCGCTCGGCGAGCTCCTCGGTGGCGGACTTGGTGCGCACGAACATGATCATCGCGTCGAAGTCCTCGACCTCGAGGATCCGGGTCAGCGCATCGAGCTTGTCGCGGTGGTGGACCAGCACATAGCGCTGCTGGATGTTCGGCGCGGTCGAGGTCTTGGACGCGACCTTCACCTCGGCCGGGTTGGTGAGGTAGCGCTGCGAGATCCGTCGGATCGCGGCCGGCATGGTGGCGGAGAAGAGCGCGACCTGCGTCGACTCAGGCGTATCGGAGAGGATCCGCTCGACGTCCTCCTGGAAGCCCATCGCGAGCATCTCGTCCGCCTCGTCCAGGACGAGGTGACGCAGGCCCGACAGATCGAGCGTGCCCTTCTTGAGGTGATCGATGACACGGCCGGGGGTGCCGACGATGATCTGCGCGCCTCGCCGCAGCCCCGAGAGCTGGATGCCGTACGCCTGCCCACCGTAGATCGGCAGCACGTTGACCTGCGGCATGTTCGCCGAATAGGTGACACAGGCCTCGGCGACCTGCAGGGCCAGCTCACGCGTCGGGGCGAGGACGAGTGCCTGCGGGCTCTTCACCGCCGGGTCGATGAGCGAGAGGATCGGCAGCGCGAAGGCCGCGGTCTTGCCCGTGCCGGTCTGGGCCAGTCCGACGACGTCCCGCCCCTCGAGGACCAGTGGAATCGTCGCTTCCTGGATGGCCGAGGGAACCTCGTACCCCACATCCTGGACAGCCTTGGCCACGGCGGGCGCGAGGCCCATGTCGGCGAAGGTGACGCCGGGGGCGTCGTCGCCACCGGCTGGGCTTGCTTCGGTAGACTCGGCCTCGGGGGACCCGGCCGGGGCTGACTCGGAAGATTCGGGCGTGCTGGCGTCGGTGTCGACCTCGTCGCCGGCAGTGGCGGTACGGTCCTCGTCGTTGTTGTTCATGAGGCCTTCCATGCTACGGCGTCGGTGGTCCGATAAGCGAGACGACAGCGCAGGTCACTCCCCCGTCGCGGCAGTGGCCGGGGCTCGGGGCGCCCCTCTCGCGAACAGCCAGGGTATGACCGCGGCCAACAACAGGGCGCCTGATACGGCGAAACCGGTCGTGTACCCCAGAGCGTCGACCACGAGCCCCACCACGATCGGTCCGAGGATCGCTCCGGAGTCGCTGGCCATCTGGAACGTGGCCAGAACCTTGCCGCCTGCCCGGTCCGAGCCGATCACGTCGGCGACAGAGGCCTGCTGCGAGGGGTTGAGGATGCCCGCGCCGATCCCGGCGATCACCGACGCCGCCACCAGGAGGGGCACCGTGTCGCACCACCCCATCACCGCGGTCGAGCCGCCGGAGATCACCAGGCCGGCGATCACCAGCGGCCGACGGCCGTAGCGGTCCGACAGCCAGCCCGCCACGGAGATCACCGACGCGGTGCCGACGGCGAACGACGCCAGTGCGGTTCCCGCGATGCCCGGGCCCGCGTCGAAGTTCGCCGCCGCGAACAGCGGGACGATCGCGACGCGCACACCGAACGACGCCCATCCGTTCACGAAGCTCGAGATGAGCGCGGCACGGTAGCGAGCGTCCGTCAGAGCTTCCCTGACCGGCAACGGCTTCTGTTCCGGGGTCTGGTCGTCAGCGGAACGCCGCCGCCCACCCCGGAGGAAGACCGCCACCACGCCCGTGGCCACGAGCAGAGAGGCGGCGTAGACGAAGAACGGGACGCGCATGCCGAACTCCGCCAGCAGACCACCGAGGACGGGGCCGCCGATATTGCCGATCAGGAAGGCGGTGGCGTAGAGCCCCATGATCCGGCCCCGTGCGCCCGGCGGGGCGAGACGGGTCAGCAGCGCCATGGCCGAGATCGTGAACATCGTCGAACCGAGCCCGCCCAGGCCGCGGAACACCAGGAGCTGCACGTACGACTGGGCGAGCCCGGTAGCGAGGGTCGATACCGCCACGATGAGCAGGCCCGTCATGTACACGCGGCGTTCCCCCAGCCGGTCCACGAGGAGGCCGCCGGCGGGGGCGAAGACGAGACGGAAGAAGGCGAAGGCGCTCACCACGACCGACGCGGCGGTCACCGAGACGTTGAAGCTCGTCGCGAACTGCGGGAGAACCGGAGCGACGAGGCCGTATCCGAGTGCCACCGCGAACGCGGCGGCCACGAGGACCCAGACGTCCGCCGGCAGCCTCGTGCGCTGAGCCTGGTCCGAATCGCTGCCGGGAGTGCCCCTCACGCCGATCGGAGGACGGTGGCCAGCACATCCGCCCCGAAGTGCAACGCGTCGACCGGCACCCGCTCGTCGACGGCGTGGAAGTGTCCGAACACGTCGAAATCGTCCGGTACGCGCAACGGGACGAAGCCGTACCCGGAGATTCCCAGCCGCGCGAGATGCTTGTTGTCCGTACTCGCCGGCAGGAGATACGGCACCACCAGGGCCTCCGGATCCGCCCCGCGGACTGCCTCACGGATCACCTCGACGATCCCGGCGTCCGCGGGCGCGGCGATCGGCGGCTCCCAGATCCACTCGACCTCGACGTCCGGCCCGAGTTCGGTCTCGATCTCGTCGCGGAACGTGTCCTCGCCACCCGGCAACACGCGGCAGTCGATCTCCGCATACGCCTCGGTGGGGATGACGTTGGTCTTGTAGCCCGCGGACAACACCGTCGGCGACGCGGTGTGCGCGAGCGAGGCCGCGACGAGGGGACCGAAGTGCCCGAGTACGTCGAGCCGCTCCGGGAGCTCCGCGACCTCTCCGCTGCCTCCGGCCAACTGTCCGACGGCCGCGGCGAGCGCGGTATTGGCTTCGGTCGGCTCGACCGGGAACTCGCGGGAGGCGACGCGGCTCACCGCGCCGGCGACCGCGGCGACGGCGTTATCGGCCGTCGGACGGGAGGCATGTGCGGCGGTCCCGTGTGCGGTGACCCTGGCCCACGCGACGCCCTTCTCGGCGACGGCGATCGGGTACAGCCGGCGCCCCTGGACCGGAACAGACCAACCGCCGACCTCACTCAGGGCCTCGGTCATGCCGTCGAAGATCTCCGGACGTTCCCGGACGACCCATTTGGCCCCCATGATCCCGGCGGCCTCCTCGTCGGCGAAGAAGGCCAGCAGCAACGTCCGTCGGGGGACTATGCCCTCACGACGGTAGTGCCGGATCACGGCGAGGGTCATACCGAGCATGTTCTTCATGTCGACGGTCCCCCGGCCGTAGAGCCAGCCGTCCCGGATCTCACCGGCGAACGGCGGTACGGTCCAGTCCTCGGCGACCGCGGGAACGACGTCGACGTGTCCGTGCACGACCAGGCCCCCGGCTTCCGGGTCGGAGCCCTCGACCCGTGCGAACAGACTTCCGCGGCCGGGCACGGATTCCACCAGCTCACTGGTGATCCCGACCTCGTCGAGGTATTCGGCGATCCGACGGCACACGCGCGTCTCACCGTCGCCGATCGTGGCGGGATCGCCGGTGTTCGTCGAATCGATCGAGACCAGGTCCGCGGTGATGGACACCGCCTCGGAGTACAGCCGCTCGCGGGCCTCCTCGGACATCGACTGGCCGACGCTCATCCGAAACACTTCCCTTCGCCACGGTAGGTGGGCCAGCTCTCCACCACGGCTGGCCCCTCAGCAGTGTCGTCCACGACGTGCAGTGTGTCGAACCGCTCGCACAGTTCACCCGCCTTCGCGTGCCGCCACCACGCCCGCTCGCCGATGGCCACCTCGCCCCGCATCGGGGTCTGGACCTCGCCGGCCCCCTCGCGACCGAGGAAACGGAGCCCGGTCGGCGCCGCGGGCACCGGGAGTCGATCCCACCCGGGCACCCCGGAGGCCACGTATCCGCCGTAGAGGAAGGTGGTGAGCCCCCGCGCCGGGGTCCGCACCGCCGGCAGCGCGAAGAACAGCGAGGGGCGGGGCGTGAAGGTCCGGTAGTGGTCGAACAGACCCGGGACGTACAGACCGGAACCCGCCGTGACCTCGGTGACCGCGGGGGCCGCGGCGCTCTGCGCGACGGAACCGGAGCCCCCGGAGTTGATGATCTCGGGCGTCGAGCCGGTGAGTCTCTCGATCGTCTCCGCCACGGCCTCGCGGATCGCCACCAGGCGGCGCATCGACAGCCGCTTGACCGGGCCGATCCCACGAACGTTGTCCGGCACCCCGGCGACCTGCGCCTCGTAGAACATCGCGCCCACGACGCGGAAGCCCATGCCCACAGCCTGCCGGACCAATGACTCTACTTCCGTGGAGTCCCGCAACGGCGACCGGCGCACGCCGAGGTGGACGGGGCCCAGGCGGAGCGAACAGTCCACGTCAACGCACACGCGAGCACCGGTCGCGCCGGCGTCACGGGCGATATCGAGTTGTCGGACGTCGTCCACCATCAGCGTGACCGCCGCCAGCGCCCCCTCGTCGCCCGCCAACGCGGTGAGCGCCGCGCGGTCCACCGTCGGATAGCCCAGAAGGACGTCGTCACAGCCGGATTCGACCAGCCACAACGCCTCGGACAGCGAATAGGCCATGATCCCGCTCACCGCGCCGTCGCCCCGGAGGCCCTGTCCGAGCGCCTCTCGCAACACCCCCCGCGACCGCACCGACTTGCTCGCGATCCGGATTCGGGTCCCTGCGGCCCGTCGACGGAGATCCTCGAGGTTCGCCCGCAGGCTCGGCAGATGTAGTGCCGCCAGCGGCGCGTCGAGCTCCGAGGTGGCCGCCTCGAGCGCGACCGTCACGTCCGACACCGGCGTCATCCCCGGATCACGCGGCGTCCAGGGCCTGCGCGTCGCGCACGACCAGGTCGACGGCATGGTGCAGGAGGGTGTTCGCCTCGTCGTCGTCGCGATAGATCTGCCACCTCTGACCGATACCGACGACGATCGCCAGCACCACCCGGGTGATCTCGTCCAGGCCCATCCCCCACCGCATGCCCGCGGAGGCGGCAGTGCGTTCGAGCACCGAACGGACGATCGCCTCGTTGGATTCCTGCTGATCACGCGCCAGCCCCACCTCGGGCAACCCGTAGGTACGCAGGGAATAGGACACGATCTCGTAGGTGAGGAGCTGCCGGTCCGGCGAGGCGGTGATGACCGCCCAGACCAGGTCGATGGCCTCGTACAGACGCTGCCGCAGCCCGTTCACGCCGCTGACCCCGGAATCGAAGTCCACGCTGACGAACGCGGTGGCCGCCTGGTGGACTTCGGAGTTCACCGCCCCGATCAGTTCGCGGAGAAGTTCTTCCTTATCGGTGTAGCAGTAGTGGACCACGCCGAGCGACACGCCTGCGCGCTCGGCGACGCCCCGGACGGTCACAGCCCCCAGCCCGTCGTGTTCGGCGATCTCCAGGGCGGCCCGGAGAAGTTGCGCACGGCGCTGATCGGCAGGAAGTCGTCTGGTCACCCGTTCATCGTACGACGCCGACGACGACGCTGACAGTGTTAACCGGGACGTCGGACCTTTCCGTCACCACCGTATAGCCGCGGGTCAGGTCCGACGTTCGGTATCACCTACGGCCGCCCACCGGCGGGTAACCTCAGCATCCATGACGACCCCGGCAGCCCCTTGGACGAACTGGACCGGCAACGTGGTGGCCGACCCGATTCGGCGCACCGCCCCCACGACCGTCGCCGAGGTCACCGCCGCGGTGATCTCCGCGGCGGAATCGGGAACCCGCGTCAAGTGTGTCGGAGCCGGACACTCGTTCACCCCGGCCGCGGCGACGGACGGGGTCCTCATCTCCCTCGACGACCTCACCGGGATCGAGTCCATCGTCCCCACCCGGGGCGCCGACGGCCGGGTGAACGGCGCGGACGTCACCGTCTGGGCCGGGACGCGGCTGCATCGCCTCGGCCCGCTGCTGTGGGACCTCGGGCTCGCACAGCCCAATCTCGGAGACTTCGCCGAGCAGTCCCTCGCGGGCGCGGTCTCGACCGGGACCCACGGCACCGGGTGCCGGGCCCCCGGCCTCCCGGCCACCGTGGTGGGGCTCCAACTCGTCACCGCCGACGGGACCGTGATGTCCTGCTCGCGCGATTCCCACCCCGACGTGTTCGCGGCGGCCCGGCTCGGGATCGGCGCCCTGGGGATCATCACCAAGATGACGATCCGGTGTGTGCCGGCGTTTGCCCTGCACGCCGACGAACGTCCGTGGACGCTCTCCGCCGTCCTGCAGGACATGGAGGGGTTCGCACGCTCGGCCGACCACGCCGAGTTCTACTGGTTCCCCCACACCGACGCGATCAACGTCAAACGCAACACCCGCCTGCCGGGGGACGCGGACCTCAGACCGGTGGGCCGGCTGCAGTCGGCGATCAGCGACGAGTTCCTCTCCAACGAGGGTTTCGAGGCGGTCTGCCGGGCGGCGACGCGGCGTCCCTCGATCACCCCGCGACTGAACCGCTTCACCGCGCGCGCACTCTCCGCACGCACCTACACGGATCGCAGCTACCGTGTGTTCACCTCGCCGCGTCGCGTGCGCTTCCGCGAGATGGAGTACGCGGTGCCGATCGCCGCGGCCGGCGCGGTGCTCGGCGACATCCGCGACATGATCGACCGCTCGGGCGTGCTGACCCCGTTCCCGATGGAGGTGCGCTTCGCCGCCGCCGACGACGTGTGGCTCTCGACTGCCCACGGCCGCGAGGTCTGCTACATCGCGGTGCATCAGTACCACCGGATGGACCACACGGAACTGTTCCGGCTCGCCGAGGAGATCTTCCTCGCCGCGGACGGCCGCCCGCACTGGGGGAAGATGCACACCCGCGGCGCCGACGACCTCTCCTCGATGGTCGAACACTTCGACGATTTCGTCGCCGTGCGTGACCGCCTCGACCCGGACCGCGTGTTCGGCAACACCTACACCGAGCGCGTCCTGCCCTGACCACCTGCCCGCACGATTATCGTGCGGGTACGTAGCCTGGTTTCCGTAGCGGGACCCGAACCCGGGACCCGCGGCGCCACTCGCCAGCTCGCACCTCGAGAGAAGAAGGTGAGCCCGTGTCCGACGACGACACTTCCCGGCCCGACGTCTCCGGCCCCGCCGCGGGGGTGGTCACCGCAGCGCTCCGACGAGCGATCAGACTCCAGTCCGGCGCCGCACGCCGGTACGTGCACAAGCTACGCCAGGACCACCCGGACGAGAGTCCGGCACAGATCCGTTCGCGGCTTGATTCGTTGTTCCTCGGCGCCGTCACCGCCTCGGGCGCGGCCGTGGGCGGAACCGCCGCCGTCCCCGGGATCGGCACCATCATCGCCTTCGGCGCGATCGGTGCCGAATCGCTCGTCTTCCTCGAGGCGGCCGCGTTCTACACCCTTGCCGTCGCCGAGGTGCATGGCGTGGACGTCCGCGAAGGCGAGCACGAGGAACTGCTGGTCATGACCGTCATGCTCGGCGCCTCCGGCACCGCCGTCCTGGCCAACGCCGTCGGCTCCGGGGCGGGCTCGGCCTCCCGGGCGTCGCTGGCGAGCAGGGTGCTGCGCGTACCCGGCCTCAAGGAGATCAACTCGAGGATGATGCATCGTTTCGTCCGCAAGTTCGCGGTGAAGCGGGCGGGGTTGGCATTGGGCAAACTCGCCCCGGCCGGCCTGGGCGCGGCCATCGGCGGCTGGGGCAACCGCAAGCTCGGACGGACCGTGGTGGACACCGCCGACGCCACGTTCGGAGCTCCCCCGCTTTCCTGGTCGGCCGGGTGAACCCCGCGTGACCGAGGCGTGGCATCCCCCTGTCAGGTGAGATCGGAAGGCCCCCTGCGGGCAGAACGTCTAGCCTGGGTGTCATCGACGTGTGAAACCCACCACAGAACCAGAGAGGCACCACAAGATCGTGAGCAACACCGTCTCACAATTCGGACAGAATCAGTGGCTCGTAGACGAGATGTACGAGCGCTTCGCCAAGGACCCCTCCTCTGTGGATGAGTCCTGGCACGAGTTCTTCAAGGCCAACCCGCAGGCCGCCTCCGCCTCCGGCAGGAACTCGTCCAACGGCACCGCCGCGTCGCCCCCCGGGGGCGACGCCAAGAAGGCGGCTGAGAAGAGCTCGGACCTGACAGTCGACGATGTCACCCCGACCGCCTCCGCCAGGGACGTGGCCGCCAAGCCCGATTCCGACGCCGCTCCGGCCCGCAAGGCCCGCGGCGAGGGCGTACCGGCGCCGGTACGCACCCCGGAGACACGGAACAAGCCCGACGTCCCGGCCCCCACCAAGTCGATGACCCCCGAGTATTCGCCGCCGGAGGAGCCCGAGACCAAGGTGCTGCGCGGTCCGGCGGGCGCGATCGTCAAGAACATGAACGCCTCGCTGACGCTGCCCACGGCGACATCTGTCCGCGCCGTGCCGGCCAAGCTGATGATCGACAACCGGGTGGTCATCAACAACCACCTCAAGCGAACCCGCGGCGGCAAGATCTCCTTCACCCACCTCATCGGGTACGCCATGGTGCAGGCCATCAAGGCCTACCCGAACATGAACAACCATTTCGAGGAGATCGACGGTAAGCCGAACACCGTCACCCCGACCGGGATCAACCTCGGTCTGGCGATCGACATGAAGACCAAGAACGGCCGCAGCCTCGTCGTGGCCGCGATCAAGAACTGCGAGAAGCTCGACTTCCGTGAATTCCTCGACGCCTACGAGGACATCGTCTCGCGGGCCCGCGTCGGCAAGCTGACGATGGACGACTTCTCCGGTGTCACCATCTCGCTGACCAACCCGGGAGGCATCGGCACCGTGCACTCGGTGCCGCGTCTGACCGTCGGTCAGGGCGCCATCCTCGGCGTGGGTGCGATGGAGTACCCGGCCGAGTTCCAGGGCGCCAGCGAGGAGCAGCTCGCGAACTCCGCGATCGGCAAGATCACCACGCTCACCTCGACCTACGACCACCGCGTCATCCAGGGCGCCGAATCGGGCGAGTTCCTCCGTGAGATCCACCGCCTGCTCATCGACGACGGTTTCTACGACGAGATCTTCGGCGCCCTCGGCATCCCCTACGAGCCGGTCCGCTGGCGCAAGGACATCACCGATCCGCGCGTGGACAAGGACGCCCGCGTCCTCGAGCTGATCGCCGCCTACCGCAACCGCGGTCACCTCA
This sequence comes from Dietzia sp. NPDC055877, assembly GCF_053615975.1. Classification (NCBI taxonomy): domain Bacteria; kingdom Bacillati; phylum Actinomycetota; class Actinomycetes; order Mycobacteriales; family Dietziaceae; genus Dietzia; species Dietzia sp. NPDC055877. Next base: position 95,880 of record NZ_JBSHCV010000009.1, read on the forward strand.
TGGCGGACATCGACCCGCTGGACGGCATGCACGCCCAGCGTCGTCGCACGTTCCACCCCGACCTGGACGTGAACTCGCACGAGCTCACCCTGTGGGACCTGGACCGCAAGTTCTCGGTCGGCGGGTTCGTCGGCAAGGACCGGATGCGGCTGCGCGACGTGCTGTCCGCGCTCCGGGCCGCCTACTGCCGCAAGATCGGTATCGAGTACACCCACATCCTGGAGAACGAACAGCGCGGCTGGCTCCAGGACCGCATCGAGGGTGTCGACGACAAGCCGACGGTCGCCGAGCAGAAGTACATCCTGTCCAAGGTCAACGCCGCCGAGGCGTTCGAGACCTTCCTGCAGACCAAGTACGTCGGCCAGAAGCGCTTCTCCCTCGAGGGCGCCGAGTCCGTCATCCCGATGATGGACGCGGTCATCGACGAGGCCGCCGAGTTCGGTCTGGACGAGGTCGTCGTCGGCATGCCGCACCGCGGTCGTCTCAACGTGCTGGCCAACATCGTGGGCAAGCCGTACCGGCAGATCTTCACCGAGTTCGAGGGCAACATGGACCCCTCGGCCGCCCACGGCTCGGGCGACGTGAAGTACCACCTCGGCGCCGAGGGCATCCAGTACCAGATGTTCGGCGACAACGAGATCAAGGTCTCGCTGACCGCCAACCCGTCCCATCTCGAGGCCGTCGACCCGGTCCTCGAGGGCATCGTCCGCGCCAAGCACGACCTCATCGAGGACGCCGAGTGGCGTGCCGAGTACCCCGTCGTGCCGCTGATGCTGCACGGCGATGCCGCGTTCGCCGGCCAGGGTGTGGTCGCCGAGACCCTCAACCTCTCGCTCATCGAGGGGTACCGGACCGGCGGCACGATCCACATCGTGGTGAACAACCAAATCGGCTTCACGACCGCCCCCGGGGCCGGTCGCTCCAGCCAGTACTGCACCGACGTGGCCAAGATGGTCGGCGCGCCGATCTTCCACGTCAACGGTGACGATCCGGAGGCGTGTGTCCGCGTCGCCCGCCTGGCGATGGACTTCCGTCAGGAGTTCAAGAAGGACGTCGTCATCGACCTCGTCTGCTACCGCCGTCGCGGCCACAACGAGGCCGACGACCCGTCGATGACGCAGCCGCGGATGTACGAGGTGATCGACGGCAAGAAGAGCGTCCGTCAGTCGTACACCGAGGATCTCGTCGGACGTGGTGACATCACCGAGAAGGAGGCGGAGAACGCTCTCCGCGACTTCCAGGGACAGCTCGAGCGGGTCTTCAACGAGGTCCGCGAGCTCGAGAAGCACCCCGTGACGGCGTCGCAGTCCATCGAGCCCGACCAGCCGCTCCCGCGCGTGGTCACCGCGATCGACGAGTCCGTCGTGCACGCCATCGGTGACTCCTTCGGCAACCTGCCGGAGGGCTTCCACATCCATCCGCGCGTCAAGCCCGTCTACGAAGCCCGCCAGAAGATGGCCTACAACGGCAACATCGACTGGGCGTTCGCGGAGCTGCTCGCCATCGGCTCCCTCACGCTGGAGGGCCGCACGGTCCGTCTCGCCGGCCAGGACTCGCAGCGCGGTACCTTCACCCAGCGGCACGTCATGATCGTCGACAAGACGACCGCCGAGACGTACTCCCCCCTCCAGCATCTGGACGGGGCCGAGGGCCGCTTCGAGGTGTGGAACTCCGCCCTCACCGAGTACGCGGGTCTCGGATTCGAGTACGGCTACTCGGTGGGTGACCCCGAGGCGCTCGTCATGTGGGAGGCCCAGTTCGGCGACTTCGTCAACGGCGCCCAGACCATCATCGACGAGTACATCTCCTCGGGCGAGGCCAAGTGGGGCCAGAAGTCCTCGGTCACGCTGCTGCTGCCGCACGGCCACGAGGGCATGGGCCCGGACCACACGTCCGGACGCATCGAGCGGTTCCTGCAGCTGTGTGCTGAGGGCTCCATGACGGTGGCACAGCCCTCGACCCCGGCGAACTACTTCCACCTCATGCGCCGCCATGCCACCGGCATCAAGCGCCCGCAGGTCGTGTTCACGCCCAAGTCGATGCTGCGCAACAAGAAGGCCGTCAGCGCGGTCGAGGACTTCACCACGGGCAAGTTCCGCTCGGTGCTGGACGACCCCGCGTTCATCGACGGCAACGCCGACGCGAGCAAGGTCACCACGATGCTGCTGGTGTCCGGAAAGCTCTACTACGAGCTGGCCGCGCGTCGCGACAAGGACGAGCGTGACGACGTCGCGATCGTTCGCCTCGAGCAGCTCCACCCGATCCCGCACCGTCGCCTGCGGGAGGCTCTGGACCGCTACCCGAACCTCTCCGAGGTCCGGTGGGTCCAAGAGGAGCCGGCCAACCAGGGTGCCTGGAGCTTCCTCGCCCTCGAGCTGCCGGAGCGGATCGAGAACTTCCCGCGCCTCAAGCGGGTCTCGCGTCGACCCATGGCCGCCACCTCGACCGGACTGAGCAAGGTCCACGCCGTCGAGCAGAAGGCTCTGGTCGACGAAGCATTCGAGTGACCCGTCGCTGAACACCACGAAGGGCCCGTCCGGTGCGGACGGGCCCTTTGTGGTCTCGCGGGGTGAGCGGGACGGCGGAGCCGGCCCCGGCCGGCTCACCCGGAATCGACCCGGGTCAGTAGCCGTGTTCGTTCAGCCAGAAGTCGGCCAGCGCGACCGCCGAAGCCGACCCGAACTCGATCCCCAGTAGGAGTTCACGCACATCGTCTGTCGTCAGCTCACCGCTGATCCGGTTCACCAGAGCGAGTTGGTCCTCCGTGAGCGAGCCCTTGCGGAACACCGGAACCAGATGTTGCGCGGTGATGGCGTTGTCGTCGTCGTCCAACATCACCATGTCCCCCTCGTGGAGGACCGGATCCGACGAGCGCATCCCACCGACCCCGATCTGACCGGAGCGCAGGGCATCGAGCACGACCCGCGGGTTCGGACCGAGCGCCACCTGGCGGGCGAACACGCAATCGTAGATCTGCGAGATCTCCGTGAACAGCTCGCGGTCGGCGAGCATCTCCGCCCGGGCCCCCATCGTGAACTCACCGCACCGCCCCGCCAGATCCGACATCGTGCTGAGCCCGTGCGTCTCGGAGGTGTTGCGCGAGACCACCAGAGCGGGCTTGTCCTCCGCCGGCGCCGGATCGCCCGCGGTGACGCCCTCCGGGAGGGCCGCCATCATCGCCGGGTAGACCTCATCGGCCGCCACCGCCGGCGAGCCGGGGGCGAACTGACGCAGCAGACTCCCGGTGAACCCCACCGTGAACGTGGCCTCGCCGTTCGCCACGGACTCCACGACCTCAGCCCCGGTGCCGGATTGCGGGCGGGGCTGCACACGCCAGCCCTCGCGAATGAGCGCGTTGCCGTAGATGTATCCGATGACCTCGGCCTCGGCGAACGACGCGGTCTCGATCACCACCACCGGGGCGTCCTCGTGCGCCGGGACGATCGACGACTGCGCCTGGCATCCGGACACCGCGACACCCGCGACAACCGCCAGCGCAGCCGTCCGCCACCCGGCTCGTCCCCACGTCCGCCGCATCCGACCACGCCCTTCCTCGCGCCGCCCCCGCGTCGGTGCGGGGCGCCTTCGACAGTCCAGTCTCCCAGCCCAAACTCGGCCACGTCACGCCGAGTCCCCGGCGTGCCGATAATGTCGAGGTCGACCAGCAGAAGGAGGGCCGGTGCCCGCACTCCCCCGTCGTCGCCGTCGCGCGTCCGTTTCCCGCGTGGCGTCATCACAGCTCCACACTCGCACCGATCACGCCGTTGTCGACTGCGGGGTCTACGTGGACGGGGCCCGCACTCCCGGCGAGGTCACCTACCTGGATGCGATCCGCCGGGTCCGGTCCGAGGGCCGGGGGTTCGTCTGGCTCGGTCTGCTCGCGCCGGACGCCCACCAGATGGCCTCCCTGGCGAGCGAGTTCGGAATTCACGAGCTCATCACCGAAGACGCCACCAACGGTGCGCAACGCCCGAAACTGGAGGCCTACGAGGACACTCTCGTCCTCAATCTCGCGGCTGTGAAGTACCTGGCGCACGACACGCTGAACGACGTCAGTGCCATCGTCTCCACCGGCGAGGCGATGGTGATCCTGGGCCGCGATTTCGTGGTGACCGTCCGACACGGCGAGTTCGCGGAGCTGGCCGGGATCCGGAGCGAACTGGAGAAGTCGCCGGACAGGCTCGCCCAGGGACCCGCGAGCGTCATGCATGCCGTCGCCGACCGGATGATCGACAGCTACCTCGAGGTCGCGGACGAGATCCGACAGGATGTCGACGAGCTCGAGACCGCGCTCTTCCAACCCCGGGCCGACGTCGACATCGAACAGATCTATCTACTCAAACGCGAGCTACTGGAGCTCAAGCACAACATCTCCCCGCTGACGCGCCCGCTGCAGAGGCTCTCGCTGGATCATCTGGACCTCGTCCCGCGGGACATCCGGCACTACTTCCGCGATGTGCAGGACCACCACGCACGGGCGGTGGCCGAGGTGGCGGTCCTCGACGAGCAGATGACCTCGCTGGTGGGTGCCGCGGTGGCCATGGTCGGGGTACGCCAGAACACCGATATGCGCCGGATCTCGGCGTGGGTGGCGATCGCCGCCGTGCCCACCATGATCGCCGGCGTCTATGGCATGAACTTCGAGAACATGCCGGAGCTGAACATCAGCTACGCCTATTTCCTGGTCCTGGCGATCATGGCCGGGATTTGCGTCGGACTGTTCTGGATATTCCGGAAGAACGACTGGCTCTGATCCCGCGCCGGAGGGTCAGCGGGACATCCCCGGGTTCACCGCCGCGCGTGCCGGATCGGTGACGTCGATCCCGGCCTCCGCCCAGGCCTCCTCCAGTTCGGCCGCGCCCTTCATCCGGACCCAGGCAGCCTCCGTATGGGTGACGGGGACCGCGCGGAACACGGAGACCGACGCCGTCTCACCGGGCAGCTCGACATCCGGGATCTCGGGGGCACGGAGGATCACCGCCGTGAATGCGGCTCCCGGCCAGAGGGGCTCCCCGAGATCGATGAGCGCGCCCTCCGACAGCACCAGCCCCTCGACCGCGGGCGCCGCTGCGAGCACGGACAGCGCCCGGACCAGCCCGTCGACGCCGCCCTGCAGGACCAGACTCAGTTCCGCGCGGGGCGCGGTCGGGTCCGGCACCAGCGCCGAGGGGTCACCCATCGGCTCGGCGGAGCACCCGAGCGAGACGTAGCGGACCAGCCCGGTCTCCACCTCCACGAACCGCAGGACGCGGATCGGGGGCGCGCCGAGGAACGTCACCGACGCCTCCTGCGGCTGTGGGCCGTAGTGCTTCTCGAGATGCGCGCGGACCGACTCCAGTACGCCCGGGGAACCGGGCGGGAAACCACCCGTCATCACTTCATCCCGAACCGCGCGAGTTCATCGCGCACCCGCTCCGCGTTGGCGGGTTCACACAGGACGTCGTACCGGCCGGCGACCAGTTGCTGCGTCGACGCGAAATCCCGCTTACCCCTGGTCGCCGCATACGACAGGGAGGCCGAGACGACACCGAACACCGACCCGCCCACGAGACCGGTCAGCACGACCCCCCACATCGGCTGGGTGAATATCCCGAGCAGCAGGCCCACGAAGAGTCCGAGCCAGGCACCGGTGGCCAGGCCGCCCAGCAGGACCTTGGGCCACGTCAGACGACCGGTCACCCGCTCGACCTGCATCAGATCGACACCGACGATGGTGACCTCGTGGACCGGGAACTCCTCGTCCGCCAGATGGTCGACGGCGGCCTGGGCCTGCTCGTAGGTCGAGTACGAGGCGACAACCCAGCCGGTCGGCGGGGTGGGCAGCCCCGGGGTCCGCCCGCCCCGCGTACCGCCGGTCGTCATGTTCACGCGAGAGGTCATGGAATCTGTCCTTCCGGGGGTCGCCCGTTCGAGGTGGCCTCGTCCGAGACGGTCATCCCGGCCGCGCGGCCGCGCGCGGAGACCACCAGTGCCATCTTACGGCTGGCCTCATCGAGCATCTCGTCGCCGAACATCACCGCGCCGCGGGCGCCCCCCTCTTCGGACGTCGAATGCGCATAGGCCGCGAGGATCCCCTCGGCCTTGTCGAACTCCGCCTGGCGCGGGCTGAAGACCTCGTTGCCCGCGTCCACCTGTGCCGGGTGGAGCACCCACTTGCCGTCGAAACCCAGGGCCGCGGTCCGGGCGGCCGCGCGACGGAATCCCTCCTCGTCGCGCACCTTGAGGAACGGGCCGTCGATCGCCTGCAGCCCGTGTGCCCGCGCCGCGACGAGAATCGACATCAATACATGGTGGTAGGCGTCGCCCGGGGCATAGCCGTCCGGCTGCTCGCCGACCGTCAGGGTCCGCATCCCGACCGACGCCATGAAGTCCGCCGGGCCGAACACCAACGTCAGCACCCGAGGGCTGGCCGTGGCGATCTCGTTGATGTTGGTCAGACCCAGTGCGTCCTCGATCTGGGGCTCGATCCCGATGTGACCGACCGGCAGGCCCGCCGCCTTCTCCACCTGCGAGAGCACCAGGTCGAGGGCGACCACCTCTGACGCGGTACGGACCTTCGGCAGCAGGAGCGCATCGACGTGCGCGCCGGCCCGCCCCACCACCTCGGTGACATCGCGCACCGTGTACTCGGTGTCCCAGGCGTTCACCCGGACCACGACGGTGGGTGCCGCGAACCCTCCCGCCAGCAGCGCCTCCACGACGTTGCCGCGGGCCTCCTCCTTGGCTGGCCCGGCGACGGCGTCCTCGAGATCCAAGAACACCTCGTCCACCTGCAGACCCCTGGCCTTGCCGATCATCTTGACGCTGCTACCCGGGACGGCCAGGACGGTCCGTCGCGGCCGCGAGCGGAGGTCGGCGATCTCGGCCGCCGGATCAGAGGGAACTGGCGTCCTGTGCGAGGCGTCTCTCATCGTGGGTGGCTCTCCCTCAGGTCAGGTTCGGCGTACGGCTGCCGCCGTTCGATGACTAGCCTGGTCCGCATGGCGAACCTCAACAAGGCCTTCGTCGCCAGGCTAGCCGGGCTTCCGGTGATCGGACCTGACGGGGATGACATCGGACGCATTCGTGACGTCGTGGTGACGATGCGATCCGGGCCCAGACCTCCCAGGGTCATCGGACTCGTGGTCGAGCTGCCGACCCGGCGCAGGATCTTCGTCCCCATGCTCCGGGTCGCCTCCATCGATCCCCGGTCCGTGTCGCTGGTGTCCGGAACCATCAACCTGCACCGCTTCCAGTCCCGCCCGGGCGAGAACGTCGTACTGGGTTCCCTCGTCGACTCGATCATCAACGTGGAGACCGACCAGGCGGGTCCGGGGTCGGCCGACGGTTCCGCAGGGTCCGTACGGCACCAGGTCGTCGATGTGGAGATCGAGCGTCAACGCTCGAGGGACTGGCTGGTCTCCCGGGTGGCCGCCCGGGTCCGCCGAGGTCGCACACCACTGAGCCGTCGGGGCCCCGTGTCGATCTATCCGTGGAACCGGATCAGCGGGATGGACGACACGGCAATCGGTGCTCCCGGCCATGGCGCCGAGAGCCTGGTCGAGCAGTTCGCCGACATGCGTCCGGCCGACGTGGCCAACGCACTACGCGAACTGCCGGAGGTCCGACGGCTCGAGGTCGCCCGCACACTCGATGACGAGCGGCTGGCCGACATCCTCCAGGAGCTGCCCCACGACGAGCAGACCGAGATCGTGACCCGTCTCGAACTCGAGCGCGCGGCGGACGTTCTCGAGGCCATGGATCCGGAGGACGCCGCGGACCTCCTCGGCGAGCTCCCCGAGAAGGACGCGGAATCCTTCCTCGAACGGATGAACCCCGAGGACTCCGCACCGGTCCGGATGCTGTTGACGTACGACGCCGACACGGCCGGTGGCCTGATGACGCCGGAGCCGATCGTCCTCACGCCGCAAACGACCGTGGCCGAGGCACTCGCACACTGCCGCAATCCCGATCTCAGTCCGGCGGTGGCCAGTCTCGTCTTTGTCGTCCGACCACCCACCGCCACGCCGACGGGAAAGTACCTGGGCTGTGTGCACATCCAGGCGCTGCTGCGGGAACTGCCGTCGACGATGGTCGCGGAAACCGTCGACACGAGCCTGTCCTCGCTGCGCCCCACGGATTCGGTGGACGCGGTGACCCGCTTCTTCGCCACCTACAACCTCGTGTGCGGGCCCGTCGTGGACGACGAGGGGCATCTCCTCGGCGCCGTGGCAGTGGACGACCTGCTGGATCACCTCCTGCCCGAGGACTGGCGCGATATGGACCTCCACGACGACGGGGAGAAGGATCAGAAGTGACCGAACCATCATCGCGCTCTCCGCTGTCCACGCCGGTCACCTCCCGCCGCCCCCGCATCAGCTTCGATTCCGATGCGGTGGGGCGCTACAGCGAGGCCGTCGCCCGGTTCTTCGGCACCGGCACGTACCTGCTCATCCAGACCGTGGTGGTGATCGTGTGGATCATCATCAACGTCGCCGTGGTGGCGCTTCGTTTCGACCCCTACCCGTTCATCCTGCTCAACCTGGCGTTCTCGACGCAGGCCGCGTACGCCGCCCCGCTCATCCTGCTCGCGCAGAACCGTCAGGAGGACCGGGACAAGTCGGCACTCAAGGAGGACCGGCTCCGGGCCACCCAGACGAAGGCCGATACGGAATTCCTCGCCCGCGAGCTGGCGTCGGTCCGATTGTCGGTCGGCGAGAACGTGACCCGCGACTATCTCCGCCGCGAACTCGACGATCTGCGCGATTCGGTCGAGAGGATCGAGACTCTGCTCGCCGGACTAAACAGTGGCGCAGGTAACACTGTTGACGGTAAAAACGATCCTGACACCAGGGGCCGGGAGTAACGTCGGCCCGGCCGGATGCGCCCGAGGGGGCGAGAATCGTGGGGCGTACAAGTCGCTTGCCGCATCCGCTGAGCAGTAGGGGGAAGTCTTGCGCAAAGTCGCGCAGAACGCTGATCGCAAGGTACTGACCAGTGCCGCGGTGACCGCGACGGCGATCGCGGTCCTGGCGTCCGTCGGACTGTCGATGGACAACAGCCCACCGGAGGCCCCGGACATCACCCCCCTCGCGGAGTCCGCCCCGCACACCCCCACCGTCACCGACGGCCCTGTCACCGCGGAGAGCGAGCCCGACCCGACCGGAGAGCCAACTCCCGCCCCGGAGGACCCGGGCGCCGCCCACATCGAGCCGGCAACGATTCCGGACGGTCCTCTCGGCATCCCGGGGATCGCGCTCGACGCCTACCACCGCGCAACCGACCGGCTGAACGCCGAGCAGCCCGCGTGCGAGATGGACTGGACGGTCCTCGCCGGCATCGGCCAGGTCGAGTCCAACCAGGGCCGCGGAAAGTTCGACGTTCACGGGAACACGATCGGCCGCATCGTCGGGCCCCGCCTCGACGGTTCCATTCCGGGCACCGCCGTCATCACGGACACCGACGGCGGCCGTTTCGACGGCGACGCCGACTTCGATCGGGCTGTCGGTCCGGTGCAGTTCATCCCGTCGACCTGGGCGCTCCTGGGCCGAGATGGGAACAACGACGGGGTGGCCGACCCCAACAACATCTATGACGGGGCCCTGGCCGCGGCCACCCTGCTGTGCAATCAGGGCGGCTCCATGGCGGACCCGGCAGCACGGACCCGGGCCATCCTGGCCTACAACAACTCGCTGGCCTACGTCGCCAACGTCAACGCCTGGGCCCACGGCTACGCCGTCAACGCGTACCCGCTCCCGTCCGACCTACCGCCGATCCACCAGCCCAAGCCGACGCACGAGGAGCCCAAACCCCCGGAGAAGTGCCCCGAGGGCTGGGAAGGCACCCCGACCGCAGCCCCCGAGCCGGCCGAGCCGGGCCAGCCGGAGGGTCCGGTCCCCGGATGCACCGAGGTGCCGGGGTCGTCCACTCCTCCGCCGCCGGAGCCGCCGCCGTCGACCCCGGAGCCGTCTGCTCCGCCCGTCGTCGAGGTGCCGGCTCCCCCGGCACCGCCCGCGCCGTTCGCACTTCCCGAGATCGAGTTGCCCTGTATCGCACCGTTCTGCCCTCCTCCCCCGGCCTGAATCGTCACGGCGTGCCATGACGCCTAGACTCGGGTCATCATGAGTGCACCCAGCGAAGAATCGATCCGCGCCGCGCTGGCCAAGGTCGATGATCCGGAGATCCGTAAGCCGCTCACCGAGCTCGGCATGGTCAAGGGCGTGGAGGTGGATCCCGCCACCGGCAGAGTCGACGTCGGGATCTACCTGACCGTCGCGACGTGTCCCATGCGGGACACCATCACCGACCGCGTCCGGGCCGCGGTGTCCGACGTCCCCGGTGTGGGCGAAGTGGGCGTCGAGCTCGACGTGATGAGCGACGAACAGCGAACGGAGCTGCGTAAGCACCTTCGCGGTGACGCCGCCGAGCCCGTCATCCCGTTCGCCCAGCCCGGCAACCTCACCCGCGTCTACGCGGTCGCCTCCGGCAAGGGCGGCGTGGGCAAGTCCACCGCGACGGTCAACCTCGCCACGGCCCTCGCCGAGCGTGGACTGTCGGTCGGCGTCCTCGACGCGGACATCTACGGCCACTCGATCCCCCGGATGCTGGGGACGGACGCCCGCCCGACCCAGGTCGAGCAGATGATCCTGCCGCCGGTCGCGCACGACGTGAAGGTGATCTCGATCGCCCAGTTCACCAAGGGCAACACCCCGGTGGTCTGGCGCGGCCCCATGCTCCACCGCGCGCTCCAGCAGTTCCTGGCCGACGTCTACTGGGGAGACCTGGACGTCCTGCTCATGGACCTGCCGCCCGGCACCGGTGACGTGGCGATCTCAATCGCGCAGCTCATCCCGTCCGCGGAGATCCTCGTCGTGACGACCCCGCAGCAGGCGGCCGCCGAGGTCGCCGAGCGGGCCGGGTCGATCGCGCTGCAGACCCGTCAGCGAATCGCCGGCGTCATCGAGAACATGTCCTGGCTCGAACTCCCGGACGGGACCCGGATGGACGTCTTCGGCAGTGGTGGCGGAGCGGAGGTGGCGGCCAATCTGTCCCGCTCCGTCGGCGCGACGGTCAAGCTGCTCGGCCAGGTCCCCCTGGAACAGGCCGTGCGCGAGCACGGCGACGAGGGCACCCCGATCGTTCTCGCCGCGCCGGACTCCCCCGCCGGCAAGGCCTACCTGGAGATCGCCGACGGCCTCGCGGTGCGCCCCCGCGGCCTCGCCGGCATGAACCTCGGGATCGACACCACCCGCCACCTCTGACATCCGAGGCCGGGGCGGGCCGCCGAGAGCGGCCCGCCCCGGGCGGACCGCAGCAGAGTCAGTGCGACACCTGGGTTCAGGTCGCGTCGTCCCAGTTCGTCGCGCCGCTCGGCGATGACGGAGCGGGTGCCGCCGTGGAACTCGTACCGGAAGCCGACTGCGGCTTGGTGGGCCGCGGCGCGGTTCCCGAGGTCGAGCCGGTGGCCGAAGGGCCGGTGGTGGCCGGGCCGGTGACCGCGGGGCCGGCCGCCACCGCGCCCCCGGCGGGCGCCGCGGCGTCGAAGTTGCCGGAGAACAACGAATCGTCGCCATCGAGCAGATGCTTGGTGACCATCGCCCGCGGGCTCAGTCCACGCAGTTCGTTGAGCTGCTGGAGTGGCTCCTTGAACTCGTCGAAATCCGCTCCGTAGTCGTCCTTGAGCTGCTGCTGGGCATTTCCCGCGAACTCCTTGACCTTGCGGATCGCGGAGGCGAGCCACCGGGCGGCCTCCGGCAACCGTTCAGGCCCCAGGACCACCAGCGCGACAACGCCGAGCACCAGTAGCTCGGACCACCCCACGTTCGTGAACATATCGCTGTCGAGGATACGTCGTCCGGCGCGTCCACGGGAGTGAGACGTCGCCCACGGGGGCGGCGGTCAGCCCAGCACCGGACGGACGGTCAGTTCGACGCGGCTCCCGTCACGGACGACCTCGACCGGGACGTCGTCGTCCGCCCCGGCGCGCCGCACCGCGACCACCAGCTCGTCGGACGATCGCACCGGGCGGTCACCGACCTTGGTCACCACGTCGCCCTCCCTGAGTCCGCCCTCCTGGGCGGCCGAGCCGTCGCGGACGTTCACGATCTCGGCGCCCTCGACCGATCCGTTGTCGGCCTTACGCGCGTTGACCCCGATCGTGGCGTGCTGGACGGCGCCCTCCGTCATCAAGGAGGTCGCGATGTCACGGACGTCGTTGACGGGAATGGCGAAGCCGAGCCCGATGGATCCGCCCGATTGCGTGAAGATCGAGGTGTTGATGCCGATGACGGCGCCGGTGCCGTCGATGAGCGGACCGCCGGAGTTGCCCGGGTTGATGGCCGCGTCGGTCTGGATGGCGTCGATCACCACGTCGCCGTCCGAGGTGGACTCGCCGAGAGCGATCGGTCGCTGGGTGGCCGAGACGATGCCCTCGGTGACCGTCCGCACCAATCCGAGCGGGGAGCCGATCGCGATCACCTGTTCGCCCACCTCGACGCTGTCCGAGTCGCCCAGTGCGGCGACGGTGAGGTTCTCCACCCCCTCGACCTTGAGAACGGCCAGGTCGGTGGCGGGGTCGCGTCCCACCATCTCGGCGGGGGCGCGGGAGCCGTCGGAGAACACGACGTCGATGTCCGCGCGGTCGGTCGCCCCGTCCATGGTGACGACGTGGTTGTTGGTGACGATGTAGCCCTGCGGGTCGATCACGATGCCGGACCCCTCGCCGCGCGCGGACGGGGAGGAGACCTGGATGTTCACCACCGCCGGCTGAACCCGCTGGGCCACCTCGCCGACGGTGTTGCCGGGCCCCGCCACGGTGTCCGGGGCGTCGGCGATGCGCACCGTCGAGGTGGTGAGGACGCGCGCGGAATCCGCGACGACGGCGCCGATGGCACCGCCGACAAGGGCGACGACGGCGACGAGGGCAGCCGCACCGGCCAGTGCCTGCCGGCTCAGTCGACGTTCGAAAAGCGCCTCGGACAGGGTGAGACGGGGAGCCGGGGCGGTATCCGTGCGCGTGAGGTCCACGGGCGCGGGGTCCCGTTCCTCCTGCACGGCCGACGCGCCGAAGCCCACCGGTGCGTTCGGATCCCTCCACGGGTCCGGCTGCGGGGGCGGCGGCGTGGCGACCTCGTCCTGCCAGGACGGGTGGCGCTCGATGCCCCGCCCGGCCCCGGGCGTCGGACCGAAAGCCTGGGCCAGCGCCGGGTCCTCCACGCGCGGTGCGGCGGCCTCTGTCGGCACCTCCGCGCCGGAACCACCGCCGGATCCGGTCGCCCCGCCGCCCGGGCGTCCGGGGGCGAACCCCCCGGTGACGCCGACGGGGCGGGAGAAACGCGCGGCGACGTCCTCGTCGACTCTCGGACGATCGATAGGGGCGGGCTCGCGCAGGGGACGGTCGGGGTCCTCGCCTCGTCCCGCGCTCGCGGGCACGCCAGTCAGATCCTCCACCCGGCCCACCCTAGTGGCCGGGGCGGCGGAGTCGGCGCAGCAGCCTCGACCACGGCCCGCCGCGATCGGGCTCGACTGACGCCGCCGGGTGCCCCGGCGCCCGCTGCGGTGTCATCTCGCCCCGGCGGTCGGCCTCCGCCCGGCGGCCCTCGTCCTCCAGGGACCTCAGGCGGTCACGGAGGTCGCTGGGCATGCGGATGGGCCCGGATCCGCGTAGGGCGCGACGGGCCTCGCGCTGATCGTCGACCTCGCGACGGCACTGGTCACACAACGCGAGGTGGGCGTCGGCACGGTTCTGGCCGGCCTGCGGCAGCCGGCCGTCGACGTACGCGGCGGCGGCTTCCGTGGACAGATGGTCGGTGGACAGGAAGGTCCGGCGGGGCCGCGGCGGGCCGGTGCGGTCGGCCACCCGCCGGGCTGCCTCCTGGGAGAGCGTGAACTCGGGAGCGGGCTTGCGTCCGGAATGCCGTTCGTCCACCGGTCACCCTCCTGCCACGTGGTCACTCCGGGGCCGCCGTGACCCCGTCGGAAAGACCAACGTCCGGGGTCCCCTCGGGGTTCCCCGGACAGCCCGCTTCGCCGGCGTCCCGGCCGCGGCCGCGACCTCAGTCGATCCGGCTGTGTACTCCGGTGACCCCGGCCGCCTCGAGTTCGGCGCGGAGCGCGGCTCGACCACGGTGGATCCGGCTGCGCACGGTCCCCATCTTCACGCCGAGGATCCTGCCGACCTCCTCGTAGCTGAGATCCTCGATGTCGCTGAGGACGACCGCGGCGCGGAACTCGGGCGACAGATTCGCCAACGCCGTCTGCAGGACCGGATCGAACGACTCCTCCGACAGGACCTGCTCCGGACTGCGTTCCCGGCCCGGCACCCGCTCCGCGTCCTCGGGCAGCGCCTCGAAACGGATCCGACCGCGCCGCCGCGCGAGGTCCAGGAACAGGTTGGTGACGATCCGGTGCATCCAGCCCTCGAACGTGCCGGGCTTGTACTTGTCCAGCGACCGGAAGACCCGGATGAACGCCTCCTGGGTGATGTCCTCGGCGTCGTGCGCGTTGCCACACAGACGGAAGGCGAGGCGGTACACGCGGTCACCGTGCTGCGCCACGAGCTCGGACCAGGACGGCATATCTGCCGCGTCGCCGGTGCTGTCGAACCGTGCCGTACCCACGATCGCGTCTCGATCCGCCTCGGGGGCGATCGCTGTCCCGTGGACGGTTCGTGAGTACATTCGGCCACCTTCCGGCGCAGACCCGGTGCATCCTGCGCGGTGTTCGACGCACCCTCGTGGTGCGACGGTGCCCACCCTCCCTCATAGAGCTGTCCTGACGGTATACCCGCACTGAGATGTGGCTGAGAGTCTCATACCGATCCGATCACCGCGCGTTGCACGCCGCTCGTCACTGCTCGCCGGATACGCTGCTCACGTGTCCGATTCAGCTGATGTCCCCGCCGCCGACCGTTCCGGACTCGACGGAATCGCGCGCCGCGGCGCCGATCTCGTCGACGACTCCCTCTACGCCCCCGCCCGCGCCGAGGCGGACGAGCTGGGCGCCGTGTCACCGGACGCGTTGACGGCGGAGGCCATCCGGCTCGTGGCCCGTCTGACCGGCGCCCGCGCCGCGGTGTGCCTCTCCCCCGCGCCCGGCGTACCCGCACTGGCGATCCTCGCCGCGGCGGGCCCCCGCGGCGGCACGGTGGTCACGTGCATCACCGACGACCCCCATCACCTCGACGCCGCCCGGTCGGCGGTACGTTCGGCGGGCCACCCGTCGTCCGCGGCGAGGTATATCGCGGCCCGCCCGCTCGAGGTCGCCGACAAACTGGCCGACGGCGCCTACGACCTGGTCGTCGCGGATGTCCCCCAGCACTCGGTGTCGCGCGTGGTCTCGCGCTCCCATCAGCTCCTACGCGCGGGCGGGGCGCTGGTGTTGATCGGTGAGCACGCGCCACTTCCCGAGGACGCCGAGCTGCCGGAGCACGCCCACGTGACGGTCCTGCCGGTGGGCACCGGGCTGACCGTCGTCACTCTCTGATCCGACCCGCGGGGCGGCACAGCGCCCATGGCCGGTACAGCTAGTCCTCCAGCGACGTGGTGGTGTTCTTGGCGACGCTCACGACGCCGCCCGCGCTGACCGGGAAGCGGCGACGATCGCGCTCGCGGTCCACACCGATGAGGTCGCCGTCACCGATGTGACAGTTCTTGTCGACGATCGCCTTGCGGACCACGGCGCCGCGGCCGATCCTCGCCCCCGGCAGCAGGACGCTCCCCTCGACCACCGCGCCGTCCTCGACGATGACGTTGTTCGACACCACCGAGTTCCGCACCGTCGCGGCCGAGATGATGGTGCCCGAACCCACCATCGATTCCTGGGACATCCCCCCGTTGACGAACTTCGCCGGCGGGAGATTGTCCTGCTGGGTACGGATGGGCCACAGGTAGTTGTAGAGATTGAAGACCGGATGGACGGACACCAGGTCCCTGTGCGCGTCGTAGAACGCGTCGATCGTTCCCACGTCCCGCCAGTAGCCGCGGTCCCTGTCGGTCTCCCCCGGGACCCGGTTCCTGGCGAAGTCGTACACGTAGGCCCGCTCCTGCTCGACGAGCGCGGGGATGATGTCGCCGCCCATGTCGTGCGAGGAATCCGGCTTCTCCGCGTCCGCCCTGAGCGCCTCGATGAGCGCCTCGGTGGTGAAGATGTAGTTGCCCATCGACGCGAACGTCGCGTCCGGGTCGTCCGGGGTCCCCGGCGGATCGGCGGGCTTCTCCACCCAGCCCCGGATCAGGTCGTCCTCGCCCGCGTCGATGCAGCCGAACGCGAAGGCCTCGCTGCGCGGTACCCGGATCCCCGCCACGGTCACCGCGGCGCCGGTGGCGACGTGCTGATCGAGCATCTGGCGTGGGTCCATCCGGTACACGTGATCGGCGCCGAAAACCATGATGTGATCCGGCCGCTCGTCATACACGAGGTTCAGGGACTGCAGGATCGCGTCGGCCGAGCCCGTGTACCACCGGGGCCCGAGTCGCTGCTGCGCGGGGACCGGGGTGATGTACTCGCCACCCATACCGCTCATGTGCCACACCTGCGAGATGTGGCGATCGAGTGAATGCGACTTGTACTGGGTCAGCACGCAGATCCGCATGAATCCGGCGTTGACGAGGTTGCTCAGCACGAAATCGATCAGTCGGTACGACCCACCGAACGGCACGGCTGGCTTCGCCCGGTCCGCGGTGAGCGGGAAGAGGCGCTTGCCCTCGCCGCCGGCGAGGACGATTGCTAGGACGTGCGGCTGGTTCCTCACGCCTCTACCGTAACCGTGTCGGGCGGATCAACGCGGGGCATCGAGGGCATTGCCCCCTCCTCGCACCGGCTGGCCACCGCGGTGTCGGACGGTGTTCACCGGGGCCGGGACGGGAAGGCTCCCCAGCGGCTAGGTTGGCGTCTGTGCGAGTAGCGATGATGACGAGGGAATATCCGCCGGAGGTCTACGGTGGAGCCGGCGTCCATGTGACCGAGCTGGTGTCCACGCTGCGGCCTCTCTGCGAGGTCGACGTGCTGTGCATGGGCGCGGACCGGGCCACGGCGCGCGCGTTCCGGCCGGACCCCGAGCTCGGTCCGGACGCCAACCCCGCGATCCGGACCCTGTCCGCGGGACTGCGGATGTGCGTCGGCGCCGAGGGCGCGGACATCGTGCACTCCCACACGTGGTACACCGGCCTGGCCGGGCACCTGGCCGGTGAGCTGTACGGGATCCCCCACGTGGTCTCGGCACATTCGCTCGAGCCCAGCCGCCCCTGGAAGGCGGAGCAGCTGGGTGGCGGATACCGGGTGTCGTCGTGGTCCGAGCGCACCGCCTTCGCAGGCGCGGACGCGGTGGTGGCCGTGAGCGCCCGGATGAAGGACGAGATCCTCCGCGTCTACCCTGAGATCGACCCGGATCGTATCCACGTGATCCTCAACGGCATCGACACCACGGAATGGGCCCCGGTCGAGCCCTTCACCGGCCCCGATTCGGTGCTGCGCCGCCATGGGGTGGACCCGGACCGCCCGATCGTCGCGTTCGTCGGCCGCATCACCCGCCAGAAGGGCGTGCCCCACCTGGTGCGGGCCGCCCGGGACTTCCACCCGGATGCCCAGTTGGTGCTGTGCGCCGGCGCGCCGGACACCCCGGAGATCGCCGCCGAGATGGAAAGTCTGGTCGCCGAGCTCCAGTCCGGCCGCGACGGGATCTTCTGGCTGCGGGACATGCTGCCGCGGAACGAGGTGATCGAGATCCTCTCGGCGGCGACGGTCTTCGCCTGCCCGTCCGTGTACGAACCGCTGGGCATCGTCAACCTGGAGGCGATGGCCTGCCGGGCCGCGGTCGTGGCGTCCGACGTCGGCGGGATCCCCGAGGTCGTGGTGGACGGTGAGACCGGCACCCTCGTGCACTACGACGACACCGAGCCCGAGGCGTTCGAAGCCGGGTTCGCCGCAGCCGTCAACGACCTGATAGCGGACCGGGACAAGGCGACCCGCTTCGGACTGGCGGGGCAGGAGCGCGCCCGCACCAGATTCTCCTGGCAGGCGATCGCGGAACAGACGCACCAGCTCTACGCGTCTCTACTGCGCTGATCGCACCGGGTGGAAGGTCCTGACCTCGACGTGCACACGCACCTCGCGGTCGCCACCGCCGAGGCGTTGCTCGAGTCCGCCGCGGTCCAGGTGCACGCCGCTGGGCCCCATGAGCGCGAGATCCACGGCCACGGAGCCGGGCACCTGCGCGGTGAAGTCCACGACATGAGCCGCACCGGGTGCGAAATAGCCGGCCAGTCCGGCTTCGAGCCGGTCCGCCTTGCCCGCCTCCGGCGTGAGCATCCCGGCGTGCGAACGAAGCGGCTCCAGGTGCCCCGGGCCGGGGCCCGCCACGACCAGGACCCCGCCGGGGGCGAGCACCCGCGCGAACTCCGCGGCGTTCCTCGGCGCGAACACGACCTGCACCACGTCCACGGAATCGTCGGCCACGGGCAGCCCGTCCCATGTGTCCGCGACCAGGGCGGCGATGTCCGCGTCGGCTCTGGCGAGCCGTCGCGCGGCGGCGACGGAGATCTCGGTGCCGATGCCCAATGGTGCGGCGGCGTCGCCCTCCCCGCCACGGCCAGCGCCACCGCTGTGATCGCCCCCGCTGTCATCGCCACCGCGATCGCCGCGGAGCGTCGACAGGACCCGCTCGAGGTAGAAGCCGGTCCCCGCGCCGGCCTCGAGGACCACGGGCCCGGCGCCGCGGTCCTCTCGATCCGCCCGGCCGATCGCCTCGCCTGCGACCCGGCCGAGCAGCGTGGCCAGCGGATCGAGGACACCGGAAACCAGCACCCGCTCGCGGGACAGGACCTGATCGGCGGTGTCCCCGACGAACCGTCTTCCGCGGAGGCCGAAGAGCGTGAGCTGGCCCTGGCGGGCCCGATCGAACGCATGCCCGGAATCGCAGCGCACCCCGGTGACCGGGCCGGGCGTCCCGGGACCGGCCGACTCAACCTCGACCGCCGTGAGCGGCTCCCCGCACAGCGGGCACCGCAACAGCGGGATCGCTCGCCGGAGCGCCCGAGACGCCGGGCTCACGCGCGTGGCCGGTCCGCGAGATCCCGCAGGAAGCCGATCAACGTCCGGGTGGCGAACCCCGTCGCGACCGGCCCGACCTCGTCGATCTCCTCCGGGGACCGCGCGGGGCCGGCGATGTCCAGGTGCACCCAGGGTCGCCCGTCCACGAATCCCTCGAGGAACAGCGCCGCGGTGATCGCGCCCGGCCCCCTGGGCGCCTGGCGACGGTCGGCGATCTCCGAGCGGACCGCCGGGCGCAGATCGTCCGGCAGCGGCAGCCGCCACCACCGCTCCCCCGCCCCCGCGCCGGCGTCGGCGATGCGCTCGGCGAGGTCGTCATCCGTTGCCATCACGGCTCCCGTGCGCATTCCCAGCGCGACCTTCATCGCCCCGGTCAGCGTGGCGACATCCACCACGACATCCGGATCGGATTCCGAGATCCCGTAGGCGAGGCCGTCGGCGAGGACCATGCGGCCCTCGGCGTCGGTGTTGGTGACCTCGGAGGTGATCCCCCCGACGTGGGTGACCACATCGCCGGGCCGGTATGCCGACCCCGAGAGCATGTTCTCCGCGGACGGCACCACCACGGTCAGGTCCAGATCCGCGCGCACGGGGTCG
Source organism: Dietzia sp. NPDC055877 (assembly GCF_053615975.1). Taxonomy (NCBI): domain Bacteria; kingdom Bacillati; phylum Actinomycetota; class Actinomycetes; order Mycobacteriales; family Dietziaceae; genus Dietzia; species Dietzia sp. NPDC055877. The sequence continues at coordinate 115,503 of NZ_JBSHCV010000009.1, forward strand.
GAGCCGGCCGCGCAGAACGCCTCGGCGGCCGCGACGACCGCCGCTGATCCGGCCATATCGGTGCGCATGAGATGCATGCCCTCGGCGGGTTTGACCGAGATCCCGCCGGTGTCGAAGGTGATGCCCTTGCCCACGAGCAGGACCCTGGGCCCGGGGCCGGGGCGACGTGCGACGAGCACCCGAGGCGCCGCGTCGGATCCGCCACCTACCGCGAGTACTCCCCCGAAGCCGCCGGCCTCGAGGGCCGCGCCCTCGAGGACCCTGGTCTGCATCCCCGCCGCCTCGAGCAACTCCGACATCCGGGTCACGAGCCACTCGGGGGTCTTCAGGTCCGAGGGTGCGCCGGCGAGATCTCGGGCCAGCGCGGTGGCGCGGGCCGCCTCGCGAGCAGCCGCGACGGCCCGGTGGACGTGGTCGGCGGTGGCGGCGGTGTCGTCGTCGTGGCCACTACCGGCCCCACGGTCTGATCGGCCGGCCGCCACCCGGGCGGTGTCCACCCGCACCACCAACTCCGGCGCCACCGGCGCCGGATCCGCGGCGAAGGTGTCCTGACCGCGCGCGCCGAGCAGGTACCCCAGGACCAGGTCGCCGACACGATCGGGCGACACCTCGTCCGGCACGTCCACCACCACCGGGGCCGCGGACCGCGCATCCCGCAGATGTCGCGCCAACGCCGCACCGGCACGGCGGTGGCCGAGCCCGTGATCGACCGCGCCGGCCCAGCCCGCCCGGGGAGGCTCGTCGGCGAGCTCGACCGCGATCACCGCACGCCCCTCGTGCACCTCCGCACGAACCTCGTCCGTGCGCCCGCGCGGCGCGCGGCCTCGCTCAGCGGCACGCGTGATCACGGGCGTGGCGTCCTCGGGCGCGGCGCCGGAGACCACACGAACCGCGGGCAGCGGGCGGCCCGGGAGGGGACGGTCGATCGCGCCGCGGCCGGACGCCGGGTGGACGGGGTGGCAGCGACTGGGATCAGCGGACATCAGGGAACCCTCCGGACATATGAGTCGGCGCATCCGCCACGAGGGTCGGATGCGCCGGGATCGGTGGACGTGCGATTACGAGGTGGCCTCCGCCAGCTCCACGCTCAGCGACTTGGCCTCATCGGGGGTCAGCTCGACGACAAGTCGTCCGCCGCCCTCGAGCGGGACGCGCATGATGATCGCACGGCCCTCCTTGGCCGCCTCGATCGGTCCGTCACCCGTCCTGGGCTTCATAGCCGCCATCAGGTCGATTCCCTTCGTCCTTGTCCGCGAGGCGACACTGCGAGGCAGCGCCTGACCCACGATCGGTACCGCTAGTGGATACCGACGATTCTAGCGTGTTCCGCGTTACCCGGACGCCGGAGTCGGTCGACCGTCCGACCGCCGGGACGAGGCGTCGGTCACGCCGGCCTGTCCGAGACAGGCCCGCAGCTCATCGATCTCACGCGCCGCCTGTTCCAGAGCCCAGTCGACCTCCGCCATCGTGTAGCCCCGGGCGGACATCCCGAAACGCACCGAGCGCAGATCGTCACCGGCGATCGGTCCCTCCGGCAAGGAGGTGATCGTGTGCCCCTTCTCCACCGCCGGGAGCACCTCGGATCGGCCGAACAGCACCACGGACAGCGCGAACAGCGCCGCCGCGATGATGAGGGTGACCACCACGTAGATGACGACGGTGAGCATGGCCTGGGTTCCCTCCTCCGGCAGGCGCGCCTCGTCAGGTGGCGGGCCCTGTTCGACTGCGAGTCTGGCACATCGGCTCAGGCCAGCCCGCGCACCGTCCGGGCCGGTGGGCGGGTGCCGACGATCGAGGCGACCATCTCGAGCGTGCGCAGGGTGCCGGGCACGTCGTGGGTGCGGAACACCCGGGCACCGCCGTACGCCGCCACCGCCGTGGCCGCGAGGGTACCCTCGCCGCGGTTGTCGACGTCCGTGTCGAGGGTCTCGCCGATGAAATCCTTGTTGCTCAGCGCCATCAGCACGGGGTGGCCCACGGCGACGATCTCGTCGAGGCGACGCAGCAGTTCGAGACCGTGGAAGGTGTTCTTCCCGAAGTCGTGCGTGGGGTCGATGAGCACCCCGTCCGCGGGGACCCCGGCCGCGAGCGCCCGATCGGCGGCCGCGGTGAGCTCCCCCACCACGTCCCGGACCACATCCTCGTACCCGACCCGGAACGGACGCGTCCGCGGCACCGCCCCGCCGGTGTGCGAGCACACGAATCCCGCCCCCGCCTCGCCCGCGGCGGTGAGGACACCGGGATCGTGCCCGGCCCAGGTGTCGTTCACCAGATCCGCGCCCGACGCGACCGCACGACGGGCGACCGCACCGCGCCACGTGTCGACCGAGATGAGCACGTCCGGATGCCGCCGCCGCACCTGTTCGAGGAACGGGACGACCCTGCGGGTCTCCTCCTCGGCGTCGACCATGTCGCCGGGCCCGGCTTTGACCCCACCGATGTCGAGGATGTCCGCCCCGGCGGCCACCACCTCGTCGACCCGCCGCATCGCCGCCGTGTCGGTGAACGTGGCGCCGCGGTCGTAGAACGAGTCGGGTGTGCGGTTGACGATCGCCATCACCAGCGGGCGCTCGATCGGCACCGCGCGACCGCAGAGGGTCGGTAGCGGAGCCGGGACGGGACGCGTCACCGACGACCCCCGCAGGCGTCGAGGGCGGCGTCCAGGTCGTCGCGGACCACGAGACAGTCGAAGGCCTCCTCGTGGACCAGACCCTGCTCGGCCAGGTTTGCGACCCAGTCCAGCAGCGGTGTGTAGAAGCCGATCGGGTCGTAGAGGACCACCGGCTTGTAGTGGAAGCCGAGGGAGGCCGAGGTCCACATCTCGAACATCTCCTCCATGGTGCCGATGCCGCCGGGGAGGGTGAGGAACGCGTCGGAGCGCTCCTCCATCTCGCGCTTGCGTTCCCGCATGGAAGTGACGACGACGAGCTCGTCGGCCGACGTGTCCGCCACCTCGCGGACCCGCAGCCCCTCGGGGATCACCCCGACCGTGCGCGCGCCGCCGGCGCGGGCCGCCTCGGCGAGCGCACCCATCATCGAGACGTTGCCGCCGCCGGAGACCAGCGACCAGCCACGGCGGGCGATCGCGTCGCCCACGTCGGTGGCGATCTCCAGGAGCTTCGGATCGTAGGACGACGAGGCGCAGTAGACGCAGACCCTCCGGCCCGGGACGGGTGACATCAGCGCTCGGTCCCCCGGTGCTCCTCGCCGTACAGGTCCTCCCGCTGTTCCGCGGTCACCGCCGCGCGCTCGTGCGCGTCCCGGATGTACTCGACGGTCTCGGACACCGAGTCTGTCACCAGGAACAGGTCCGCGTCTGGGGCGGAGATCATGCCGTGCTCGACGAGCGTGCCCCGGATCCAGTCGACTAGTGGGGTCCAGAAGTCCACGCCCAGCAACACGATCGGGAACCGGGTGATCTTGTCGGTCTGGACCAGCGTGATGGCCTCGAAGAACTCATCGAGGGTCCCGAAGCCCCCGGGGGTGCAGACGAACGCCTGCGTGTACTTGACGAACATCGTCTTGCGGATGAAGAAATACCGGAAGTGCAGGCCGAGGTCCACCCACCTGTTGAGTCCCTGCTCCATCGGTAGCTCGATCCCCAGGCCCACGGACCGGCCGTTGGCCTCCCAGGCGCCCTTGTTCGCGGCCTCCATCTGCCCGGGACCGCCGCCGGTGACCACGGCGTACCCGGCCTCGGTGAGCGCCCTGCCCAGCTCGACCGCCTGCTCGTACACGGGATCGCCCGGGCGGGTACGGGCCGAGCCGAACACGCTGACGGCGTCCGGCAGCTCGGCCAGCGCGCCGAATCCGTTGACGAACTCGCTCTGGATCCGCAACACCCGCCACGGGTCCGTATGCAGCCAGTCGGTGTCCTGGTTCTGGTCGAGCAGGCGCTGATCCGTGGTCGTCCGCTCGTCACCCTTCTGGCGGCGGACGAGCACGGGGCCGCGCAGGTGCACGGGGTCGGTGGGGGCCATGAGTCTTGAAACTCCTTCAGGTGTGTGGGGCGCGCCCGGCGTCCCGGTGTGCAGGGTGGGCGCGGGTTCAGCCGGTCATGGTGAGGTAGGCGCGGAGAGTGGCGGCCACCTCGGTGATCTGCTCGGCAGGACAGTGTTCGTCCCGTGTGTGGGCCAGGCCCGGATCGCCCGGACCGAGGTTGACGGCGGGGATGCCCAGGGCGGCGAAGCGGGACACGTCCGTCCAGCCGTACTTGGCGCGCACCCTACCGCCCGCCGCCTTCACGAGATCCGCGGCCGCGGGCGCGGACAGTCCCGGCAGCGCACCCGGCGAGAGGTCGGTCAGCTCCCAGGACAGGCCGGGCCCGGTGAGCGGCTCCTGCCCGTCCGGCACCCGGGGAAGGCCGGTGAGGCCGAGCGCGTCGAGAGCATGGGCCAGGGCGGCGTCCGCGTCGCGATCGGGGGCCGAACGGAAATTGACGTCGAGCCACGCCTCGTCCGGCACGGTGTTCCCGGCGACGCCTGCCGACATCCGAACCGCCTGGAGCCCCTCCCGGTAGACGCAGCCGTCGATGTCCACCGAGCGCGCCGCGTAGCTCGACACCGCGTCGAGCACGGGCGCCAGACGGTGCACGGCGTTGTCCCCCAACCAACTACGGGCGGAATGCGCCCGCACCCCGCGGGCGTGGACCCGGATCCGTAGCGTGCCCTGACAGCCGGCCTCGATCAGGCCACCCGTCGGTTCCCCGAGGATCGCCACGTCGCCGGCCAGCCACTCGCGGTGAGTGCGTTCGAGGAACCCCAGCCCGTTGGCCGTGGCCTCGATCTCCTCGCAGTCGTACATCACCAGCGTGAGGTCGTGCGCGAGTGCGGGTGAATCGGCGAGCGTGGCGAACAGGTGCAGGAACACCGCGTCGCCCGATTTCATGTCGACGGCGCCGCACCCGTGCAGAACCCGCTCCGTCCCGTCTCCGGTCACCCGGCACGGCACGTTGTCCGCGATCGGGACGGTGTCGAGGTGCCCGGCCAGCACGACCCGGGTCGGCAGACCTCGATCCGTGCGGGCCAGCACCCGGTTGCCGTCCCGGAGGACCTCGATCCGCCCCGCCGCCGGGCCCGTGAACGCGTCGACGGTGGAGACCAACGATGCGTGGACGATCCCGGCGATCCGGTCCTCCCCCCGGGACGGGCTGGGGACGTCGACCAGGGCACGGGTGAGGTCGATCGGGTCGGAGGTCAGCTCGAGGACGTCGGTCACGGCGTCCACCTTAGATGCCCGTCACCGGTGCGCGTCGGGGGTGACGATTAGCATGGCACCATGAGTGCACACGGAGCCGTCGCGACCGGAATCGCCACCCTGACGTCCGACCACACGGTCCTCGACGTCTGGTACCCGCAGCCCGAGCTGGGGGTCGCCGCCGCCAGCGGTCACCGGGTCCTCTCCGGCGCCGAGGTCCCCGCCGAGCTCGCCGCCCTGACCGGGCCGGATGCCGACCGCGGCGTCGAGCGCGTCGCGGTGCGGGTCGAGATCGCAGACCTCACCGAGCCTCCGGCCGACGCGTACGACGCGTACCTGCGTCTGCACCTCATCAGCCACCGTCTGATCAGGCCGCACTTCGCCAACATGGACGGACTGTTCGGCACCCTGACCAACGTGGTGTGGACCAACTTCGGTCCCTGCGCGGTCCAGGGCTTCGAGATCGTCCGCGCCAGGCTCCGCGCCCGGGGCGCGGTGACCGTCCACGGCATCGACAAGTTCCCGCGGATGGTGGATTACGTGGTGCCGTCCGGCGTGCGTATCGCCGACGCGGACCGTGTCCGTCTCGGTGCCCACCTGGCCGAGGGCACGACGGTCATGCACGAGGGCTTCGTCAACTTCAACGCCGGGACCCTCGGCGCCTCGATGGTCGAGGGGCGCATCTCGGCCGGCGTCGTAGTGGGCGCGGATTCCGACGTGGGCGGCGGCGCCTCGATCATGGGCACCCTCTCCGGAGGCGGTACGGAGACCATCTCGATCGGCGAGCGCTGCCTGCTCGGTGCCAATGCCGGCGTCGGCATCTCGCTCGGCGACGACTGCGTGGTCGAGGCCGGCCTGTACGTCACCGCCGGCACCAAAGTCGAGATCCGGGCCGGTGCCTGGGCGGACAACGAGCCGGTCAAGGCCGGCCAGCTCTCCGGCCGGGACAACCTGCTGTTCCGCCGCAACTCGATCTCCGGCGCGGTCGAGGCCGTGCCGTGGAAGCGCGAGGGCGTCGCGCTCAACGCGGACCTGCACGCCAACTGAGGGTCCCCGCGCCGGCCCGGGCCCGCGCGAGCCGATCGCCGTGGGCGGGGCCGGGAACCAGGCATCGACAAGAGCGTTCCGCACACATCGGTCGAGGGCGGTCTCAGGGAGCCAGCGCAACACCGTTGATGAGTTCGTTCATCTTGACATG
>NZ_JBSHCV010000010.1:0-118012 GCF_053615975.1 Dietzia sp. NPDC055877
GAGGCCAGCCACCGGTCACCCGACTGACCAACCTCCCTGGACATCACAACTAGGCTGGCCCGCGACCGAAGCCACTGCAGGAGGACGCCATGTCGGAGACCGCTGACAACACAACACCGCAGGCCCCGGCGGGGCCGGTGGTGTGCGGCTACGACGGCTCACGAGACGCCCGGAGGGCCGTCACGTGGGCGGCTGAGTGGGCCCGCAGCCACGATGTGGCGCTGAACGTGATCTCCGCCGACCGGGCGGTCGGACGCGTGGTGGCGTTCGACGAGACGGCCCGCGCGAACGTCGAGGGGGCGATGCGTGACCAGCTCGCCGAGCTCACCGCAGGCGTGCAGGCGTCGTTTCGCGTGATCGCAGACAGTCCCGTGGGCGCGCTCATCGAAGCCGGCCGGGGCGCGTCGGCGATCATCGTGGGCAGCCGCGGGCTCACCGCGCGCGAGGACTTCGCCATGGGCTCCACGTCCGCAGGTGTAGTGGAGCACGCGGCCTGTCCGGTCATCGTGATCACGCCCCGGACGCCGGAGAGTCCCAGCAGCGGACCGGTCGTACTGGCCGCCGACGGCTCGAAGGCCAATGACCCGGCCGCGGCGTTCGCGTTCGCCGAGGCGCAGCGGCGCGGCACGAGCGTGCGGGCCGTGCACTCGGTGGAGGTTCCCAAGCTGCCGGGGGCATCGCTGTTCGACCTCGACACGCTGGCCGAGAGCGTGCTCGCCGAGGACGAGGAGCAGGTCCTGAGCGCCCTGACCCCGCACGAGGCCCGGCACCCGGGGGTCTCGCTCGAGCTGATCCTGGTGGTGGGAGATCCGGCCACCACCATTGCCGACGAGGCCGACGGCGCGTCGCTGCTGGTCACGGGATCGCGCGGTCACGGCGGTTTTGCCGGGCTCCTGCTCGGCTCGGTCAGCCGGCGCCTACTGCAGACCGCGCCCTGTGCTGTCGCGGTGATCCGCCCGGCCGACTGAGCCACCGCGTCACCTCATCATCCGACCGGCCGACTCCCCTGCCGAATGCCGATTGCCCTGCGAAGTCGCTGGGTGGTCAGGCGGGGCCGATGCGGAGCATGCTGGTCAGGGTGGGCTGCCACATCACGCCGGGCGCGTCGCCCCGGGAGGCCAGCGTGCCGGTGAGTTCCATGGGCTCGTCCAGCGGGGCGTGGCCCATGAACGTCCGCATGACCTCCTGGCCGGTCTCGATATCCGTGGAGGTCGCGAACACCGGGCCGAACTTCTGCGCCAGCCCTTGGTCGAGCAGTTCCTGGCCGGGCACCGGACCCGGCAGAGAACCGCGAGCGGCATCCGCCACGGCCGGGCCGTAGGCCATCGCGTGGATCTGGCCGTCACCGGTGGTGAGCTTGGGCAATGAGGCCGTTCGGGACAGTGAGGTCCAGGCGCGCGAGCAGGTCCCGTCCGCGCCCGACCCGTTCACATCCACATCGATGCGGGTCATGCCGCCGGTGTACGGGGCAGATGGCGGCACCGCCGGGCCGTCCACCGCGAACGGCGGGTACTCGAATCCATAGGTGTTGACCAGCACCAATGCGTCGTCGAACGCGATGATCGAGTTCTCCGTGGCCGCGGGCCCGCCGATCAGCACGCCGTCCGCCGCCGCCGTGGACGGGTCGAGCGTCGTGGCGAACGCCGACATCCGGCACACCTCGGATCCGTCTGCTTGACGCAACACGATGAGGTCGGGGCGCTCGGAATCGTCGGTGATCGCGATCAGCCCGTCGTCCGGCCCGAAGTACGTCGGTGTGGTGCCGGACCCGTAGGCCAGCAGGCCCGGCTTGCGGCCAGCCCCCACCTCGTAGCCGTGCCGCCAGCGCACCACCGGCATGCCGTCGGCCTCGGAATCGATCTCGTAGAGCGCCCGGGTGGTGATCACCGACGCGCCACCGGGGCGGACCGTCAGCCCGTTGGTGATCCGCTCGCCCGCGGGGAGTGCGAGGAAACGCAGCCCCGGGTCGTTGTCGTCGTCATATCGGCTTCCGTCCCCACCCTTGAGGCCAGCACCCGCGGGACGCACGGTTCCCACCACGCCGTTCGACGTCGCGAACCACACGCGCCCGTCGAACGCGGGCATGAGGCCGGTGATCGCGTCACCCTCCGGCACGGCCGGCGACAGATCGGCCAGAACCTCAACCGTCATCCGCCACGGCCCCTCGGCGGCGCGTTCGTGCCCGACGGCGAGCAGGCGGCGGTTGCCGTCGGCCACCACCACCCGGTCGCGGTCGTCGAGGTAGCCGTACACCCCGCCCAGCAGCGCGCCCTTGGCCAGCTGCACCTCCGCCAGCACGTCGGCCGTGTCCGGGTGGAAGAGCTTGACCGTCGGCGCCAGCGGAGTGGGCGGGTTCATACCGACGTAGGACGTGCACAGGGCGACCGGCATGCCGTCGGACCCGATGAACACGGTCGAGCAGGTGGCGCCGGTGAGCGACGAGGTGATCGCCGGGTTCACGCCGGGGCCCCGGCCGGGCAGCGTGTCGGTGGACGCGGCGTCACCGTGGACGGTGGCCGTGCCGGCGGGTCCGAGGCCGGGTGGTGACGCCGCCTGCGCTCCGGCCGCCGGCGCGTGGAGTATCGCCACGCTCGTCGCCATCGCCACAGTCGCCGCCAGGGCCCGCCGCACAGTCCGCATGGGCAGATCCCATCACGGCCGGGACCGCGCTGGCTGCGACTTGCTCCACTTCGTGCGGGTGTAACGCGGCGGCGGCACCCCCGCACCCCGACAGCGCCTTCTACAGGTTCACGGTCACGTCCGCGCCCTCGCGCAGCTCGTCGGACATGGTCTGCATCTGCTCGGCCTGCTTCTCGGCTCTGAGCTGCTCTTCGACCTGCGGGCGGACCTGCTCGAGCGGTGGGAGCTGCTGGGCGCCGGCGCCACCCTCGGCGCCGCCCATCATCGACTGCTGCTGCGCCACCTGGTCGTAGGCGGCCTGGACCTCGTCGTCGCTCGGGGAGAACTCGCCGTACTCCTCCGTGATGAGCTTCTCCACCCGCAGCTGCTTCTCGATCTGGTCCATGACTCCGGCACGGTCCATTCCCTGCTCGCCCATCTTGGCCACGAACTCGTCCGTGCTCACCTGGTTGGTATCGGCGAACTCCTGGAGCGAGGCGTCCTTCTCCTCATCCGAGATCTCAATGCCGCGGTCAGCGGCCTCCTGCTCGAGCAGCGCGCTGCCCACGAGCCCCTCGATGGACAGCTGCCTGATCTGCTCCTCGTCGACCGGCTGGCCGGACATCTGGGCCTGCATCGACATCTGCTGGTACTGGCCCTCGAGCACCGAGACGAACTCGGCCTTGGTGATCTCCTCGCCGTTGACCACGGCCACCGGGTCCGGGATGTTGCTGGTGTCCGGGCCCTGGCCCTGCGCTGCGCCGCCGTCGGCACCCTCGCCCTGGTCCTGGGCGGCCTGCTCGGTCGCGGCCTGCGGTTCGGGCTGTGCGGTGTCGCCGTCGCCGGGCGCACTGCAGCCCGCCACGATGAGCACGGACCCCGCCGCGGCCACTGCCAGCCGCCATTTCTGCTTGAGCACACGATCTCCTGACGTTGATGGGTGCATCGGTCCGCCGAGGCTACACATCGGAGTTAGGCGGAGCCTGTGCACGCGCGTCAGAACCGCAGGATCGCGCCCTCCGCCACGTCCTTGGGCAGCGTGTCCACCACGAGCACCGTGCCGGACGTCGCCAGCACCTGGCCGACCGCCGAATCCAGGTCGTCGGGTGCGTGGTCCGCGGTGCAGCGGCGGCGCGTGAGCAGCAGGGTGTCGACCCGGCCGTCGCGGGCCGCGTGCAGGATGTCCGAGCCGCCGCCGGCGAGGGCGCGCCCGGCCCCGATCGCGTCACCGAACCGCTCCGCGTCGGCCTCGGACCGCGCCCGCAGCGCCGGGTGGACGATCGCCCAGGCCCGCTCGTGCAGCTCATCCGGGCGCGAGGCGTCCGGGTTGCCGGCCACCGCCTCGCCGAGCAGGTTCGGGTAGGTCAGGTGTTCGCGCAGCGTCGGCAGGTACTCGGCCACCGCCGCCACCACGACGGGCCGGCGGTCGTTCGGTTCCAGCACCTCCCCGAGCCCCTGCGCGACCTGCCGCAGGAACTTGTCGAGCTGCACGCCACCGACCTCGGCGCCGGTGCCGTGACTGTGCATGACGCCCCCGCCGCCGGCGCCGAAGTGCTGCTGCTGATGCGGGGGCGGGGTGGTCTCGCCGCTGATGTCCTCGATCGAGGCGGGGATGGACCCGAGGTCGATCTCGCGCATGGTGGCGAAGGTCGCCTCGAACAGGCGGACCTTGTTCTGGCTCAGCGCGAGCAGCAGGAAGTCGTCCTGGTGCATCCCCGCGGACACCACCGGCAGCACGGCCAGACGGTCGCTCACGTACGCCACCTCGGGGAAGTCGATGGTCAGCCGGTACGCCCGCCAGAATCCCTCGGCGGCGTACATCGCCAGCCCGTCGGCGAGGTAGCGCCAGAACTCGTGGTCCTCGAGCAGCGCGACCAGCGGGCCGAGGATCTCGGCGGCCGCCTCCTCGCTCGCGCCGTTGGCCTTGAGACCGGCCTCGGCGTCCTTGATCAGGGCCTTGGCGCGGATCGGGTTCTCGCGGACCTCGGCACCCCCGCGGGCGGTGGGCATGTAGATCGACACGGCCGGGCCGGTGACGTTCCCCAGCTCGGCGAGATCGGCCTTGGTGATCGAATCGGCTTCTGCGGTGCGGGTGATATCAGCCATGACCCGACGCTACTGATGTGTCCGGTGGGCCGCGACCGGTTCGCCGGCCGGGCACGTGCGCTCTTCGTCGTCGTCGTTCCCGGGGCCTTTCCGTGACGCGCGCGGCTACCATCGCGGGCGTGACCGATCCGCCTTCGACCCCCGCCGACCGGCACCCGACGGCGCCCGCGGGCCAGCCCGCGGTGAGCTCGGCGCGGATCCTCGTCACGCTCATGGTGCCGCTGTTCATGGCGCTGATCGCGCTGTCGGTGATCAACGTGGCGCTGCCGGTGATCGGTGACTCGCTGCAGGCGGACTCGAGTGGCCTGCAGTGGGTGGTGTCCGGGTACGCGCTGTCGTTCGGGCTGCTGCTCGTGCCGTCGGGGCGGCTCGGCGACGCGACCGGCCGCAAACGGATCTTCCTCGCGGGTATCGCGGTGTTCATCGTGGGCGCGGTGATCGCCGGGTTCGCCCAGAGTATCGAGATGCTCAACGTCGCCCGCCTGGTCCAGGGCGTCGGCTCGGGCATGCTCAACCCGCAGACGTTCGGCCTCATCCAGAAGTACTTCCGCAAGGAGGCGCGGGCGCGGGCATTCGCGACCATGGCCACCACCGTGTCCGTGGCCACCGCGTCGGGGCCGTTGGTCGGCGGGCTGCTCATCCAGGCGCTCGGCGACAACCTGGGTTGGCGCGCGATGTTCCTGGTCAACGTGCCGCTCGGCGTGCTCGCCTTGGTGCTGGGGTACCGGTGGTTGCCGGACGACCGGCGGATCCCGACCCCCACGGGCGAGGACGCCGCGCGCGACGTCGGACTGTCCCGGGCCCGCGCCGGGGCGTCGGCGCGACTGGACGACGACCACGACGGCCGCGGCGACCACGGCCACGAGGACCACGACCACGACCACGACCACGACGACGCGGCTGCACTCGCGGCCGATCGCGCGATCGCCTCGACTGCGGCCCGCGCTCCTGCCACCAGGCCGGCCCGTCAGCGCCTGGACCTGGACCCGGTCGGCATCCTCCTGCTCGGCGTGGCCGTGTTGACGATCATGCTGCCGTTCCTGGGCCGCGAGACCCCGCCCGCGCTCTGGGCCCTCGTGCCCGCCGGACTGGCGCTGCTCGGGGTGTTCGCCTGGTGGGAGCGTCGCTATGAGCGGATCGGTCGGCCCCCGCTCGTCAATCCGGATATCTTCCGCGACGCGGGCTTTCGCAACGGCATGGTGATCGTGTCGATCTACTTCGTGGGCGGCACGAGCCTGTGGATCGTCATGCCGCTCTACCTGCAGTTCCACCTGGGGTATGCGCCTATCGATTCCGCGTTCATCAGCCTGCCGGCCTCGATCTGTGCGGCTGTGTCAGCGCAGGTCGCAGGGCGGTTCGTATTTCGGCTGGGGCGGCGGATGGTGGTCGCCGGATTCACGCTCACCATCTGCGCGCTCGTGGCGTTCATCGTGCTGGCGGGGTTCGTCGAGTCCGGCGCGCTGCACTACCTGGTGTTCATGGTGCCGGCGGCGTTCGTCGGCACTGCGCAGGGCATGACGATCTCGCCCAATCAGACGCTCACGCTGCGCGCCGTGGACCCCGCGTACGGAGGCGTGGCCGGCAGCATAATCTCGCTGGGCCAGCGCATGGGCACGGCGGTGGGCACGGCGATCGTGCCGGGCGTGCTGTTCGGGATCGTCGCGGCGAACGGCGACTGGCTGCTCGCGTTCCGTGCGGCACTCGGGATCATCGCCGCTCTGGCCGCGGGGGCGCTGGCGTTCAGCATCGTCGACCGTCGCCGCGAGGTGCGGGCCGACCGGGAAGGCGCCGGGGCCCCCAGCTGACCCTCCCGCCGCCTGAGCCCCGCCGCTTATCGCCCCCAGGCCCTCCGCCGCGAGGCCCTCCCCCGCGGGTGGCAAGACGCCCTCCGCCCGGGCCCTCCGCCCCGGGTTGCAAGGCGCCCTCCGCCCGGGCCCTCCGCCCCCGGTTGCAAGACATCGCCGCCGATCTGCAAGACATCTGGTGCGATTCAGCGCCCGGAAATCGCCTCATTTGTCTGGCAGCCGGGAGTCGCTGTCTTGCAACCGGGCGGGGATGCGCACGCTTGGCGAACTTAGAGGCATTCCTAGAGGGTCGCGGCGAGTTCGACGCCCTGCTTGATGGCCCGCTTGGCGTCCAACTCGGCGGCCACATCGGCCCCGCCGATCACGTGCACCCGCGGCACAGCCCGGGCGCCGCCCTCGGCACGGGAACCACCCGGCTCACCGGATAGCTCATCGGCGAGATCGCGGACCGACTCCTGTCCGGCACACACCACGACCGAGTCGACACCGACCAGCCGCGGCCGGCTCTCCGAATCGAGGATGTGCAGCCCGTCGTCGTCGATCTTCACGTAGGTCACCCCGGTGTGCTTGTGCACGCCACCGGCGTCGAGTTCGGCGCGATGCACCCACCCGGTGGTCTTGCCCAGCCCGCGGCCGATCTTCGAGGTCTTGCGCTGCAGCAGGTGCACCTCGTGGGCGGGCTCGTCGAGCACCGCGGTCCCCAGGCCGGCGCGTTCGGTTGCCGGGTCGACCACGCCCCAGCGGCGGTTCCATGCCTCGACATCTATGGAGTGGCCGTGCGGCTCGCGCCCGTCGATCGCGATTCCGGGACCGCCGGCGAGTAGGAACTCGGAGACGTCCACCCCGATCCCGCCGGCCCCGATCACGGCCACGCGCCGGCCCGGGGTGCGTTCGCCGGTGAGCAGTTGCGGGTAGGTCATGACCATGGGGTGATCGGCGCCGGGCAGGTCGAGTTCACGTGGGCGGACGCCGGTGGCCACCACGACGTGGTCGAAGTCGGCCAGGTCGGAGGCCTCGGCGCGGCGGGCCAGGTGGACGGGCACCCCCAGCACCTCGAGTCGGCGGCGGAAGTAGTCCAGCGACGCGGCGAACTCCTCCTTGCCGGGCACACGCATGGCGTAGCGGAACTGCCCGCCGAGTTCGTTCTCGGCCTCGAAGACCTCCACCGCGAGCCCGCGCGAAGCGGCGGCCTCGGCGCACGCGAGCCCGGCGGGCCCGGCGCCCACCACGGCCACCCGGCGACGGGCGGGCGCGACGGTCAGGAGAAGCTCCGTCTCGCGGCCGGCGCGCGGGTTGACCAGGCAGGAGGCGCGCTTGTTGGCAAAGGTGTGGTCGAGGCATGCCTGATTGCAGGCGATGCAGATGTTGATCTCGTCGGCCCGCCCCTCGGCCACCTTGGACACGAACGCCGGATCGGCGAGCAGCGGCCGCGCCATGGAGACGAGGTCGGCCTGCCCGGCGGCGAGGATCTGCTCGGCCAGGTCCGGGGTGTTGAGGCGGTTGGAGGCGATCACCGGCACGCCGACGGTCTCCTTGAGCCGGGCGGTGAGGTCGACGAACGCGCCACGCGGGACCGAGGTGACGATGGTCGGGATGCGGGCCTCGTGCCAGCCGATCCCCGTGTTGAACACGTCCACGCCCGCGGCCTCGAGGCGCTGCGCGAGCTCGGCTGTCTCCTCCCAGGCCTGGCCGCCGTCGACGAGGTCGAGCAGGCTGATGCGGTACTGCAGAAGGAAATCGGCGCCCACCTCGTCACGGACGCGGCGCACGATCTCCTCGGGGAAGCGCATACGCGCGCTCGCGGTACCGCCCCACGCGTCGTCGCGATGATTGGTGCGGGCGGCGAGGAACTGGTTGATGAGGTAGCCCTCGGAGCCCATGATCTCGATTCCGTCGTAACCCGCCCGCCTGGCCAGGCGCGCCGCGCGCACCCAGTCATCGATCGTGCGTTCCACCCCGCGCGCCGACAGGCCGCGGGCCCGGAAGGGGCTGATGGGGGACTTTGACGACGACGACGAGCGCACGAACGGCTGGTATCCGTACCTCCCGGCATGCAGGACCTGCAGCAGGATGTGTGAGCCCTCAGCGTGGACGGCGTCGGTGAGCGTGCGGTGCTTGTCGGCCATGCGGCGCGAGGCCATGATCGACCCGGCCGGCAGCAGCCACCCCTCGACGTTCGGCGCGTATCCGCCGGTCACGAGCATCGCAGCGCCGCCGCGGGCACGCTCGACGAAGTAGGCCGTGAGCTCGGGCAGATGCCTGCTACGGTCCTCGAGCCCGGTGTGCATCGACCCCATGACCAGGCGGTTGCGCAGGGTGAGGGGTCCGACGGCGAGGGGGCTGAGAAGGTGCGGATGGCTGGTGCTCATGGCCCCCATTGTGCCGGTCCGCACACTGTAACGAATGTGACTCCTGTGACGAATGATGCGTAAGTGATTCGGCGGCTCTAGAGTCGAGCACCAGTGACCCATCCGGGTCCGGCAGCCGCCCAGGAAAGGACATCACGTGCGTCACCCGATCCGTTCCGCCGTCGTCGCGGGAACCTCCGCCCTCCTTCTCACGATGGGCGCCGGCACCGCCGCAGCGCAGAGTTCGTTCGGGCGGACCGCTCCGCTCTCGGTGGACCTGGCAGGGATCGCCGCGCTGTTCGGGCTCGCGGCCGCCCCGGTCGCGCCGGGAGACCCAGCCCCCGAGGAGCAGGCCGGCCACTTCGCCGCGATACCCGACGAGATCAATCAGAAGGCGTTCGCCGGCACGGTCGTGGCCGGCATCAACGAGGCGCGGACCGCCGTGGGCGCGGACCGGCTGACGACCTCCCCCGCCCTCGAAGCCGGTGCACTCGACCGCGCAGGGGAACTGGCCGCGGGCGATACGGCGACCGGTGACCTCCCCGTGCCGGACGCCGTGTCGACCACAGACCGCACCACTCTCACCGTTCCGGCCCAGGCCACGCCTCCGAATGTTCTCACTGCGCTCCTGGCCGACACCGGCATGCGCGAGCGGATACTCGACGGCGAGTTCACGCAGGTCGGAGCGGGCACGGCGACCGCGGACGACGGTTCCATCCACGTGGTGCTCGACTTCGCTTAGGCCCCAGGAACAACGCCCAGAACCTGAGTGGCCTCACGCGGTACCAGATTCCGTGCGCCGACCCCCGCGGCAGTCCGTCGCCCAACTCGGGACGCCCCTGGCCGCTCGTCCGCGCCTCAGACCCCCGCGAGTAGAGCCTCGAGCCCGGCCCCGAAACGCGGGCCAAAGTCGACGTCCGCCATCTGGGGGTCCGCGCTCCGCAGGTTGTGGTGCGTCTGCTCCTCGAGCCCGAGCCCGATCACGTAGCCGGTCAGCGCGGTGGTGAGCCCGGGCGCCCGGTCGGCCTCGCCGTACCGCGCGCAGGCCGCCTCGACGGCGTCGGCCACCGGGTTCACAGCCCCCGCCGCGAGCCCGAGCGCCACGATCTCCGCGCCGTCGGGCACGCTGGTCACCGCCGTACGCAGCGCCTCGCCGATCGCCCGCAGCTCGGCAGCGGCAGAATCGCCCGCCTCGACCGGCCGCACGGTGGCCAACACGCGCTCGGCGACGCCGGTGAGCAGCGCCTGCTTGGACGGGACGTGCCAATACAGGGCGCTGGGCTGGACGCCGATCCGCGTCGCGAGCGTGCGCATCGACATGCCCGCGAGCCCGGATTCGCGCAGGAGCTCAAGGGCGGTATCGACGACCGACGTCTGGGAAAGGGCCACGATCGCCGATCCTACCGACCGGGCACCCCCGCGCCTGAACGCTGTACAAGACGGGCCCGCCCCGCTACCTTGAACACCGTTCAATGAACGTCGTTCAGGAGGAAATCATGGCCGCCAATATCGAGTCCGCCACCCCGCAGCCCGTCGCCCCACGCTGGCACGAACTCGCCGACCACGTCTTGGCGGGCAACCAGGTCTCCGCCGCCGACGCTCTCGCCGTTCTGCGCGCCCCGGACGCCCAGCTCATGGAGGTCGTCGCCGCCTCCTCCCGCCTGCGCTTCCACCACTTCGGCAACAAGGTCAAGGTCAACTACCTGGTCAACCTCAAGAGCGGCCTGTGCCCGGAGGACTGCTTCTACTGCTCGCAGCGCCTCAACTCCACGGCCGGCATCCTGCGCTACACGTGGCTGAACACCGACGAGGCCGTCACCGCGGCCAAGGCAGGCATCGCGGCAGGCGCCTCGCGCGTCTGCCTGGTCGCGAGCGGAACGGGCCCGAGCAACCGCGAGGTCGGCAAGGTCACCGACATCATCGAGGCCATCAAGTCGGACACGCCTGGCGTCGAGGTCTGCGCATGCCTGGGCGCACTGAAGGACGGCCAGGCCGAGTCGCTGTGCGCGAGCGGCGCGGACGCCTACAACCACAACCTCAACACGGCCGAGAGCCACTACGAGGAGATCTGCACCACGCACACCTACGCCGACCGCGAGCACACCGTCAGCCAGGCCCACGGCGCCGGCCTGTCCGCGTGCTCGGGCTTCATCGCCGGCATGGGCGAGACCCACGAGCAGCTGGTCGAGCTGGCCTTCGACCTGCGCGCGAAGGGTGTCGACTCGATCCCGGTCAACTTCCTGCTGCCCTTCGACGGCACTCCGCTCGAGGGCGTCGACACGCTCAACCCGCGCGACTGCCTGCGCATCCTCGCGATGGTCCGCTTCGTCGCGCCGGACACCGAGATCCGCGTGGCCGCCGGCCGCGAGCGTCACCTCGGCAACCTGCAGGGCATCGCGCTGTACGTGGCCAACTCGCTGTTCCTGGGCGACTACCTCACCTCCGAGGGCCAGCCGGGAGCGGCCGACCTGGAGATGATCGCCGACGCGGGACTCGAGGTCCTGCGCATGGATACCGATGCAGAGGGCGGGCGCGCCGGGCGCCGCGACAGCGACGACGACAACGCCACCACCGCGCCGACGCCCACCGGCCAGGACGCAGCCACGGAGCCGGCGGCCGTCGCGACCGAGTCCGCCGCCGGCCCCAAGCAGAATCCGGTCGCGATCCGCACGCGGGGCGCGGGCACCAGCGAACCCGCGAACGCCTGACATGCCCACGCAGATCGCCACCTCGGGGACCATCTCCGCGGGGTGTGCCACACCCCCGCGGTCGACCGCGGACCCGCAGCCGACCGACGCGCTGCTCGCCGCCGACGCCGAGCACGTCTGGCATCCCTACGGCGGCTTCCCGGCGTCCACGCAGCCGCTGCCCGTGGCTTCGGCCGACGGGGTCCGGTTGCGGCTGGCCGACGGCCGCGAACTCATCGACGGCATGAGCTCGTGGTGGGCGGCCGTCCACGGCTACCGGCACCCGCACCTCGATGCGGCCGCGCACCGGCAGGTCGACACGATGAGCCACGTCATGTTCGGCGGGCTCACGCATGCACCGGCGGTGGAGCTGTCGCAACGGCTCGCGCGGATAGCGCCAGGTGAGCTGAACAAGGTCTTCCTCGCGGACTCGGGCTCGGTGTCGGTGGAGGTCGCGGCCAAGATGGCCATCCAGTACCAGCGATCGCTGGGCCGCCCGGGCCGCACCCGGCTGGCCACCTGGCGCGGCGGCTACCACGGCGACACGCTCAGCCCGATGAGCGTCTGCGACCCCGAGGGCGGCATGCACAGCCTGTGGCGCGGGGTCGTCCGCGAGCAGGTGTTCGCCCCCGCCCCGCCCGCCGACTATCGTCCCGGTTACGTCGCCGAACTCGAGCGCACGATCCGCGACCACGCCGACGAACTGGCCGCGATCATCGTCGAGCCGGTGGTCCAGGGCGCGGGCGGGATGCGCTTCCACCACCCTGACTACCTGCGCGATCTGCGGCGACTGGCCGACGAGACCGGCACCCTGCTCATCTTCGACGAGATCGCCACCGCCTTCGGCCGCACGGGCGAGCTGTTCGCCGCCGACCACGCGGGCGTCGCGCCCGACATCCTGTGCCTGGGCAAGGCCCTGACCGGCGGATACCTCACCCTGGCGGCCACGCTCACCACCGATCACGTGGCCGAGGTGATCAGCGCGGGCGAGGCGGGCGGACTCGCGCACGGCCCGACGTTCATGGGCAATCCGTTGGCGTGCGCGGTCGCGTGTGCCTCGCTCGACCTCATCGAGGCCGGCGAGTGGCGCACGCAGGTGCCGCGGATCGCCGCGCGCCTGCGCGACGGCCTGGCCCCGGCGCTCGACCTCCCGGGTGTGGTGGATGTGCGGGTCCTCGGAGCGATCGGCGTGATCCAGCTGGACCGGCCGGTGGAAATGACAACGACGACAACAGCCATCACCGAGCGAGGCGTGTGGCTGCGCCCCTTCCGGGATCTCATCTACGCGATGCCGCCCTACATCTGTAGCGACGACGAGATCGACACGATCTGTGCCGCAGCCCTCGCCGGGGCGCGGGTAGGAGCAACACGATGACCCACTCCCCCACGCTCGACTGGCTCGATGCCGCCGCAGCGAACCGGCGGGCCCGCCACCTGCACCGGGCCCTGCGCCCGCGAACGGCCGGCGACGGCGTGCTCGATCTGGCCTCCAACGACTATCTCGGCCTGGGCACCCACCCCGAGGTGCTCGAGGGCGCGATCGCCGCGACCCGCCGGTGGGGCGCCGGCGCGACCGGATCTCGACTGGTCACCGGCACGACCACCGACCACAAGGAACTGGAGGACGAGCTCGCCGGCTTCACCGGCCGCCCCTCGGCGCTGGTGTTCTCCTCCGGGTACACGGCCAATCTCGGCGCGGTCGTGGCACTGTCCGGGCGCGGGTCGCTGATCGTCTCCGACGGTGGTTCGCACGCCTCGCTCGTGGACGCGTGCAGGTTGTCGCGGGCGCGCGTCGTCGTCGTCGAACGGGGTGACGTCGCGGCCGTGGAGCGGGCGCTCGCGGGGCGATCCGAGGAGCGGGCGCTGGTCGTCACCGACTCGGTGTACAGCGCCGACGGCGACCTCGCACCACTGACCGCGTTGCACGCGGCGTGCGAGGGATACGGGGCTGTACTGCTCGTCGACGAGGCCCACGGGCTGGGCGTCCGCGGGGCCGGCGGGCGCGGGCTCGTGGACGAGCTCGGGCTGACACGGCACGAGAACGTGGTGGTCACGGCGACGCTGTCCAAGGCGCTCGGGTCGCAGGGCGGGGTGGTGCTGACCTCGGAGCGGGTGCGCGACCACCTCATCGACACCGCGCGCACCTTCATCTTCGACACCGGGCTGGCGCCGGCGAGCGTGGGCGCGGCGCGAGCGGCACTGGCGGTGCTGCGGCGCGAGCCGCAGCGGGCGCACCGCGTGCTCGAGGTTGCCGAACGCCTGGCGGAGGTGACCGGCGCGGACCGGCCCTCGTCGGCGGTGGTCTCGGTGATCCTCGGCGACGCCGAACGCGCCTACGCGGCCTCGCAGCGCTGCGCTGAGCTGGGGCTCCGCGTGGGCTGCTTCCGGCCGCCGTCGGTCCCGGAGGGTACGGCGCGGCTGCGGCTCACCGCCCGCGCCGACCTCTCCAATGCCGACCTGGCCACCGCGTGCGATGTCCTCACCGAGGTACTGGCCGACAGCAGGGTCCCGGCATGACGGCCGTCGACCGTCCGGTGATTGTGACCGGCACCGGGACCGACGTCGGTAAGACCATCGCGACTGCGGCACTGGCGGCGCTGGGACGTTCGGCCGGGCTGGACGTGGGCATCTGCAAGCCGGTCCAGACCGGGCTGGCGCCCGGCGAGCCCGGCGACGCCCACGAGGCGGCGCGGCTGTCCGGCGTGGAGCGGGTACTCGAGGTGCGGAGGCTGCCCGATCCGCTCGCGCCCGAGACCGCCGCCCGAGTGGCCGGGTTGCCGCAGTCCACGCGCGAGGAGTTGCTCGGTCCGATTCGCGACTGGCTCGGCTCACCCGGCACGGGCGACCACGCCACCGGGTCGCCGCCGCGGCGCCTGGACCTGGTCGAGGGCGCGGGTGGGCTGCTCGTGCGCCTCGGGACCGACCTGACGATCCTCGACCTGGCCGCCGCCCTCGACGCCCCGCTCGTCGTGGTGGCGCGGGCCGGTCTGGGCGCGCTGTCGGACACCGAGCTCACCGTCCGCGCGATCGACGCCTCGGGACTGCGATGCGCGGGAGTGGTGGTGGGCTCGTGGCCGTTCGATCCGAATCTGGCCGACCGCTGCAACCTCGAGGACCTGCCGCGTCTGACCGGCGTGCCGGTGCTGGGCCGTGTCCCGTACGGCGCCGGCGGGCTCACTCCCGACGAGTTCGTCCGTCGCGCTCCGGACTGGTTCGAAGGGGGCGAGATTTTCGGCATTCCTGGCGCCTTCGTCGAGTGAGTTCTCGTTTCCGCCAGCTGTGGTGCTACCTGGCGGTGCCATGGCCCAGCCGGTCGGCGAGCAGGGGCATGCCGTCGCCGGTGAGCTGGTCGAGGTGGCTCCGGCGGCCGGCCATCGCCATCACCAGCGCGAGAGTCGGGCCGCTCACCTCGGGCCCGTCGCCAGCACTGAACGGCCCGTCGGTGGCGTGCAGATGCAGCCCGGCGGCAACGGATCTGCTGTTCACAGTGAAGTTCCGGGACACGTAGAACCGCGCGACCTCGGTGACCGCCTCCACATCACCTCGACTCGGCAGTCCTAGTGGATGTCGGATGTCCTCGGAATGCACGATCACCTCGCCCAGGTACGCGGGTAGATCGCCCGTCGGGGCAACAGTCGAGTTGGTCACCGCGCGGAAGCTCTCGAGCGTCTTTCGGGGCGTTGACCCCAGGTGCTCACGCAGTCGGCGGTCGTTGTGCACGGCCGGCCGAAAGCCGGACCCGACGATGCTGCGCATCCACGCCCATTTTCCGATCGATGCGGCCGCGGTGAGGTGGGCGACCACATGCTCGACGTCCCATTCGGCGCACAGGGTCGGCTGACGCCACTGCGCATCATCGAGCCCGGCCAGGTCATCCGCGAGATCCTGACGCGCCTGATGCGTTGCCTTCCAGATATCCATGCCCTGTCCCTGTCGTCGCCGCGACCGCCACTCCGCCGGGCTCGAGTATTCCCGACGTCGGCGGTCGGCCAAGAGAGATCGCGGAAGCCGCGAAGCCACAGGACGCCACGGGGATATCGTTCCTCGACCGCTACCTGGGGCCGCGAATCGGCCCCGCCGCCCTCTCCCACCGTACGATCGACACGACCATGTGACCCACATCACCGCGGAGTCCGTTAGTGACGACCCGTGAGGCCCCACCGCCGGAAGGCGCCCATGCCCGCATATGACACCGCAGGAGTCGCCGCCGCCCCGCTCATGCCCGAGCTCGCCTGTTACGGGCTGGCCGGCCACTCCGCAGCACCGGCCGATACCTATCTCGCACGGGCAGCCCTCTGTCGGCCTTCAGCCCCTGGAGCAATTGCGAATCATGACAGGTCCAGGAATCCGCGCAGCTGGTCCAGAGCGTCACGGGCCACGGTGTAATACGCCCACCTGCCACGCTGCTCGCGGGTCAGCAGACCTACGTCGACGAGACGTTTGAGGTGATGACTGACCGTGGGTTGGCTGATGTCCACCACATCGAGAAGGTCGCAGGCGCACACGGATTCGCAACCACGCGCCGCGATATGCGACAGGAGCCTGAGCCGCGTGGGGTCGGCCAACGCCTTGAACCCGGCGGCCATTGACTCCGCGGTGGGGGCGTCGACGGGCGTGCGCGAGAGCGAGCAGCATCCGCCCGCCGCGGGGTCGCCGACCAGCGCCGCGCCTGCCACTGAACTCGTCGTCGTCGTTGTCGTCGTCATGCCCTCCCCGCCTCCCCACTAGGTCAGATTGACGATCATCGATATGTGATCCTAGCCTTACCCATAGACATCCATCGATCTGACGGGAGCCGCACATCCGATGAGCGCCACCACCCCTGCGCGCAGCGTCGCCCCGGTCGCCAAGGAGATGTCGTTCCTCGACCGCTACCTGGCCGTCTGGATCCTCGCGGCGATGGCCGCCGGACTACTCCTGGGCCGGTTCGTCCCCGGCCTGAACCGCGCCCTCGATTCGGTGCAGGTCGGCGGCATCTCGGTCCCCATCGCCGTGGGCCTGCTGGTCATGATGTACCCCGTCCTGGCCAAGGTGCGCTACGACGAGACCCACCGCGTGACCGGCGACCGGAAGCTGCTCGGACTGTCGCTGCTGCTCAACTGGATCGTCGGCCCGGCGTTCATGTTCACGCTCGCCTGGGTGCTCCTTCCCGACCTGCCGGAGTTCCGCACAGGGCTGATCATCGTCGGCCTGGCCCGCTGCATCGCGATGGTGTTCATCTGGAACGACCTGGCGTGCGGGGATCGCGAGGCGGCCGCCGTCCTGGTGGCCATCAACTCGGCGTTCCAGGTGGTGGCCTTCGGCGCTCTCGGCTGGTTTTACCTGCAGGTACTGCCCGGCTGGCTCGGACTGGAGACCGTCTCCGCGGAGTTCTCCGTGTGGGCGATCGTCGGCTCGGTGCTGGTGTTCCTCGGGATCCCGCTGCTGGCCGGTTTCCTCACCCGCGTCCTGGGCGAGCGGGCCAAGGGGCGGCAGTGGTACGAGGAATCGTTCCTGCCGCGAATCGGCCCGTGGGCGCTGTACGGACTGCTGTTCACTATCGTGTTGCTGTTCGCCATGCAGGGCGAGGCCATCACCACCCGCCCGCTGGACGTGGCCCGGATGGCCGTTCCTCTACTCCTGTACTTCGTGCTGATGTTCTTCTTCAGCCTCTTGGCCTCCCGCACGGTGGGACTGAACTACGCCAAGTCGACGAGCGTGGCGTTCACGGCATCGGGCAACAACTTCGAGTTGGCGATCGCGGTGTCCATCGGTACGTTCGGCATCGCCTCGGGCCAGGCCCTGGCGGGCGTCGTGGGCCCGCTCATCGAGGTGCCCGTCCTGGTGGGGCTCGTCTACGTGGCGCTGTGGCTGGGCCCGCGCCTGTTCCCCGGCGATGAGAGCCTGCCCGGCCGCGACCGGGCCACCGCGCCCACTCCTGCCCCGAGCGGAGATCCCTCATGACCGTGCGCTCCGCAGCCACGCCGGCCAGCACCGGGCCGGGCCGGCCCCCCGTCGTCCTGTTCGTGTGCGTGCGCAACGGTGGAAAGTCGCAGATGGCGGCCGCCCTCATGCGCCGGCTCGCGGGCGACGCGGTCGAGGTCCACTCCGCAGGCACTGACCCCGGGGCGAAGGTCAACGCGCTGTCGGCCGAGGCAGTGGCCGAGCTGGGCGCCGACATGGCGGGCGCGACACCGCGCGCGATCGACCCCGACCTCCTGCGCCGGGCGGACCGGGTGGTGGTGCTGGGCGCCGAAGCCGCGCGAACACTCGCCGCACGGGGCGACCGAGGCGAGTCCGACGACGACAACGCCGACACTCACGTCACGTGGGCCACTGATGAGCCTGCGGATCGGGGCATCGACGGGATGGAGCGGATGCGCCTGGTCCGCGACGACATCGACCGCCGCCTGCGCGACCTGCTCGCCGAGCTCACCGCAGGAAGGACCGAACCACCGCGGCGCTGAGCCCGAACCGCCCCGGGCTCACTCCAGCGACGATGTGATGGCGACCTGCCTGGTGAGCCTCACGCCGAGCGGCCCCAAAACCGAGCGGACGAATGGCTCGGGATCGATACAGGCCTCCGGTGACATGACGCCGGTTCGGGTGATCGTGCCCTCGAGCATCGCGCGCACCGCGGCCGCGGCCGCGTGCGGGGTGGGGTCCTGCCCGCCCCGGCCGGTGTAGACCACCTGGGTCTCGAACGTCACGCGCGCCGGCTCTCCGTCCAGCTCGCCGCGTGCCACGATCTGCATGGCGGTGCCGGGCATGCCGGCGGACTCCACCGCCAGGGCCCGCTGCCCCTCAGGGGTGTCCATGAAGTGGGCGAGGTAGCGCCTCGGCGGCACGGGCAGCCGACGGTCGGCCCGGGCACTGGTCAGCCCCAGCTTCTCGTACCTCTGCCACAGTTCGTTGGCCTCCGGCTCGAACCACGCGAATCGGACGGTCGCGTTCCGCACTCCGGGCAGGTAGGTGCCGATCGTGATGCCCTCGGGATGGCCCATGTAGCCCATGTCGACGGTGGTGTCGAACGGGGCGCTGAACGCGAACGGTCGCGGGTCTCCCCACGCCGGCACGTCGACGATCTCGCCGTCGAGGAACTGCGCCACGTTCCCGGACATCGAGTGGAGCATGTGCTCGTTGATGGTCGCGCCCATCTTCAGCGTGTACGGCACCGCCATCGCCACGTCCACACTGTGCGCGGTGTCCAGTGTCCCGACGGCCCAGGCGGCGATCAGGCTCGTGATCCCGGGCGCGTACCCCATGCCGAAGACCACCGAGATGCCCGCAGCCCGGGCCGCGGCGTCGAGGTCGGTGTCGCGGATCAGGGCGGCGGCGGTGTCGAACTCGTCGCAGACGTCCACATAGTCGACCCGGCACTCGACCGCGGTGCGCACGATCGGCAGCCCGAACCGGTAGAACGGTCCGACCGCGTTGAACACCACGTCGGCGCCGGTGATGACGGCCGCGATGCTCGCCGTGTCGGCGGCGTCGAACTGCGCAGCGATGGCGCCCACCTCTTCGGCGACCTCCGTGGCCTTCTCCAGATCGAGGTCGGCGATCACCATCTCGCCGTATCCGCCCGTGGCGGCCAGGATGCGGGCCACCGATGCGGACACGTGGCCGGCGCCGAGGATGACGAGTCTCATGCCGGGACCGCCTTGTCCGAAACGTCGTCGAACTCATCCGCCCACCGGGCGCGGAAGACCTCCTGCGGGATGCCGTCGTTCCAGTCGCCGCGGAGCGTGAGTTCGGCGGTCAGCCGGCCGATCTCGTCGGCGGCCATCGCGCCCCGCTCGCCCTCGACAGCGATCACGGTCCGGGCGTCGACGCGGTCGATCACCGGGAGCCCGGATGGCGTCTGGCAGACCGTGCACGGCCGCGTGTGGGCCGGGCCGAGCCGCTGGCCGGGCATCAGTTCGGAGAGAACGGTCAGGGCGTCGTCGACGTCGTCGTCGCCACCTCCGGTCCTCACCCAGGCGGCCACCTCCTCGGCGGTAGCCAGCGGGTTGGCCAGAAGACTGTTGCCGGAGACCTTGAGGTACCACCTGCCGTCGGGGTAGCGCAGTGGTGACATGACGATCCCGCCGAATCGCAGGCGCCCGTCGAGGAATTTGAGATACATCATCGCGGGCATGTCCACGGCGGCGGGATCGTCCACCTCGACCAGAACGACCGTGGCGCCGAACGTCTTCATCTGTAGAGGGCGAGGGAGGAGGCCGGTCATGTTGGTGGCCGCGCCGGTGGCGACGACGACGTGGTGGGCCCGCCACGCGGCGCCGGACTTCCCGGTCAGGGTGACGCCCCCACTCGTGGTCTTCAGCGAGGTCACCTCGTCGCGGACCACCCTCGCGCCGGCGGCGGTGGCGGCGGAGAGTTCGGCGCGCACCAGCTCACGTGGGTTGAGGATGTGGGCATCACGCTGGACCACCCCCACGTGACCGGGGGCGAACCGCAGGGTCGGGTACTCGCGGTGCAGGTCGCTCTCGCTGAGCGCGGTCACCTCCACCCCGAGGTCCTCAGCGTTGCGGATCAGTCGGTCGCGGTCGAACCAGTCCGCGCCCGGGGCCCCGTCCGCGAGGTCGGGCAGCACGCTGAGCGAGTGGGTGGGCGCGGTGAACTCGATTCCCGTCCGCTCGCGCAGTTCGGGGAAACGGCGCAGCGAGCGGGTGGCCAGCAGTGACGTGATGAGCGGGACCTCAAGCACGTGCGCGAGGCGGCCCTGGTCGTAGTAGCCAGCCCAGGTGCCCTGGTGATCGGCGAAAGTCGGGGGCTCGTCGGGGCCGATCACGATGACCGAGGCGCCACGGCCGGCCAGGTGTCGGGTGGTGGCCGAGCCGATCGGGCCGGCGCCCACCACGGCGACGTCGTAGGACGGTCCGGTAGGCATAGAGCGTTCCTTTCTATGACCCCGTCGACGAGACGATTCCGGTCGCGGGCCGCCGGTGGTGCGCGCCCGGACGGAGAGGGGCCGTCGAGGACGTAGCGTGCGAGTGGCGTGGTTCACATCATGCGCACGCCGGAACGCAAAGTCAACACACTGTGTCGTTAATGGGAGGTGTCGTGGTGAATGCCCAGGTGGATGCTGTCGATGACGGGGCGCTCTCCGGCCCCGCCGAGTCACCCGGACGGGTCCGGACGCGCGCCGGGGGTCGCAGCGCGAAGGTCCGCGAGGCCGTGGCCGATGCCTGCCTCGCGTTCCTCGCGGAGGGCCGGATCGACTTCACGATGGTGGACGTGGCCGAGCGCGCGGGCGTGAGCCGCAAGACCCTCTACCGGTGGTGGCCCACCCACGAGGACGTGCTCGTGGAGGGACTGTCCAGACATGCCCGCCAGGTCACGCCACCCGACACCGGGGCGTGGGAGTCCGACGTCCGCGAGTTCGCGCACCTGATCGCGTCGTTCGCCGCGAATCCTGTCGAGGTGGCCACCACGGCACTCATCGCCAGCCGCAGGTACCCCGAGTTCGGCAGCCTGGTCCTGGCGCAGTACGAGCCGGCCGTGCAGGGGTGGCGGCGGATGGTCGAGCGCGCGACCGAGCGGGGCGAGATCTCCGACGAACACTCCCCCGAGGCGGTGGTCAACGTGCTGGTCGCACCACTGTTCCTGGCCCCCATGATGCTGGGTCGGCAGGCGTCCGACGAGCAGATCGAGCGCACGGTGAAGATCGTCCTCGCGGCCACGCGGCCCGGGGACTAGAACCAGAGGTCGGCCAGCAGCTCGATCGACCGGTCCCGCACGGCCGGGTCGTGCGCGTAGGTCACGGTGATGAGCTCGTCGGCGCCGGTGCGTTCGGCGAACTCCTCCAGCTGGGCCTTCACCGTGTCCGGCGACCCCACGGCGCTGATCTGGAGCATCGCGGGGCTGGTGCCGGCGAACTGTGACGGGTCGACTGGCGGCTGGATCTTGCGCTGGCGTCCGCTACGGATGTCGAGGAACATCTGCTGCAGCGTGGTGAACTGCCGCCGGGCCTCCTCGTCGGTGTCGGCGACCATCACATTGATGCCGGCCATCACCTGCGGCTTCTCCAGCCGCGCGGTGGGCGCCTCAGTGCTGAACGTCTCGCGGTAGACGCGCACGGCGTCATCGATCTGGTCGGGCGCGAAATGCGAGGCCAGCGAGAACGGCAGGCCCAGCTGCCCGGCGATGGAGGCACCGTTGATGGTCGAGCCGAGCACCCAGATCGGCACCTCCATCCCCTGGGAGACCGAAGAGAAGATCGGGGTGCTGTGCGCGGTGCCGGACTCGCCGAACCAGCCCTGCAGGTCGTAGATGTGCTGGGCGAACGCCTGCGGCTCGGCGGAGGAGCGGCTCAGCGCCTGGGCGGTCATGCCGTCGGTGCCGGGGGCACGCCCGAGTCCCAGGTCGATGCGGTCGCCGTGGATGTTGGCGAGGGTGCCGTACTGCTCGGCCACCATCAGCGGCGCGTGGTTGGGCAGCATGACGCCGCCGGAGCCGACGCGGATGTTCTCGGTGACGCCGGCGGCCTGCGAGATGAGCAGCGAGGTGGCCTTGGAGGCGAGGTTGGGCGTGTTGTGGTGCTCGGCAAACCAGAGTCGGTGGTAGCCCAGCTCGTCGGCGAGCTTCGCGGACGTCATCGAGGCGGCGATGCCGTCACGGGCGGTCGAGCCCTCGGGGATGGAGACCAGGTCGAGGATGCTCAGGGGAATGGCCATGTGGGTTCGCCTTCTGCTGTTGAGGGGGCCGGCGGCGACGGTCCACACCCGCAGGCGGACTCCGCGGCACTATGCCCCGATGCTACTGAAATCGCCCGGTCGGTGACGGATCACCAAGCCCCGGCGGGGGCGCCGGAGGAGTGGCGACGACGACAACGTTCCCCCTCCCCCACCATCGCCTCCACCGGCGTCCCGATTCGAGCCCCGTCCGGTGTGCCGTACGTCACACTGAGATCGGCCGCGAGCACAGCCCGCGCCATCAGGCACCCGGTGAGGGGTTGACGAACAATGACACAGACCGACAAGCCGCTGGATCAGACGGTGACGTCCGGCGAGGCCGATCTCGACGACCTGCGCGGGCGCCTCACCTCGTGGCTGGAGGGCCGCCCCGAGGTCACCGGCGGCGCGCGTGACGCAGGCGGCGCGCGTGACGCACCCGACGGACGGGGCGGCGTCGAGGTGGGCGAGGTGACGCGGCCCGACGCGTCGGGAATGTCCAACATCTCGATCCTCTTCGACGCCTCCTGGACATCGGCGGACACCGGCGAGCGAGAGTCTGCGCGGCTCGTGGCCCGGATGTGCCCGCTCGACGATGCCTTCCCGGTGTTCCCGGTGTACGACCTGGCCCGGCAGTTCGACGTGATGCGGGTCGTCGGCGAGCACACCGATCTGCCCGTCCCGCGCGTGCGCTGGCTCGAGGAGGACCCGGCAGTGCTGGGGTCGCCGTTCCTGGTGATGGACCGGGCCACCGGCGTCGCGCCCGTCGACAATCCCCCGTACGTGTTCGGCGGCTGGCTGCTCGAGATGAGCCCCGAGCAGCGGGCGGAATTGCAGCGCGAGTCCGTGGCCGTGCTCGCCGCGCTCCACGGGATCGAGAAGCCCGCGGAACTCCTCCCCTCACTCGTCTCCGACCGACCCGGCGAGGGCGACGGACTACGGGCGCACGTCGACGAGCAGCGCGAGTACTACGAGTGGACGGTCCGCGAGGGCGGACTGAGGATCCCGGTGATCGAGAAGGCCTTCGCCTGGATCGAGGCCAACTGGCCCGCGGGCCCCGGTCCGGACGTGCTCAGCTGGGGCGATGCCCGGATCGGCAACATCCTCTACGAGGGCACCACCCCGACCGCCGTGCTGGACTGGGAGATGGCGGCCCTCGCGCCGGCCGAGGTGGACCTGGGCTGGTTCCTGTACTTCCACGACCTGTTCCAGGATCTGGCGGTCACGTACGGCTTCCCCGGCATCCCGGACTTGTTCGACCACGATCAGGTGGTCCGGCAGTACGAACTGCTCACGGGCCGGACGGTCCGCGATCTGCCGTTCTATTACGCCTACGCGGGCCTGAGGCAGGCGGTGATCCTGGCACGAATTCATCGTCGTCGTATCGAGTTCGGTGAGGCGGAGACCCCCGACAACCCGGACGACTACGTCCTGCACAACACCATGCTCTACCGCCTCATCGCCGACTGACTACCCGCGGCGGCCTGAGGCGTGTCGAACTTGCAGGGCGCGACGCTGTCCTGTGGACTGCCGCCATGGAGCTCTTCTGGGGATCAGTCGCATGGCTCGCCGGCACCGTCCAGTTCACGGTGGCGTTCCGCCAGCTGAGCCGGGCGAACAGCGCGGAGAAGATACCCCAGTTCATCGGGCAGCCGAAGAACAACCCGGGCGCCATCTACGTGTATCGAGCTGTCGCGATGATCCTGCTGATGCTCTCCTTCTTCGCCTGGGCCGATCTGCTGGGATACTGGGCTCTGCTGCTCATCGCGTTCGGCACGCTCCCGGCTGTCGTTCTCAATGCCCGACATAACGGCCGGGTAGGCGATCCGATGACCACGGGCTCCAGCTGAACTCACTGTCGAGGAGCCTGCTGGGCCCGCGGCTTCCGCTGATCGGCAGGCTCAGGCCAGGTTGCGCAGTCGGGGCTCGAGGTCCGTGGAGAACAGGTCCAGGAAGCGTTTCTGGTCGTGGCCGGGGGCGTGGAAGACCAGGTGGTTCAGGCCGGCGTCGACGTACTGCTTGACCTGCTCGACCGCGTCATCCGGGTCAGAGGCCACGATCCAACGCTTGGCGACCTGCTCGATGGGCAACTCGTCGGCCAGACGCTCCATCTCCCGCGGCGAGTCCACCGAGTGCTTCTGCTCAGGCGTCAGCGACAACGGCGCCCAGAACCGGCAGTTCTCCAACGCTGCGGCCGGGTCGGGGTCGTAGGAGATCTTGATCTCGATCATCCGATCAATCGCCGCCGAGTCACGCTCGTTGATCGCGGCGCCCTCCTCGACGGCGGGCAGCAACTTGTCGGTGTACAACTCCATCCCCTTGCCGGAGGTGCAGATGAAGCCGTCCCCCACGCGACCGGCGTACTTGGCCACCACCGGACCACCCGCGGCGATGTACACCGGCACGCCGCCTTCGGGTACGTCGTAGAGGAAGGCGTCCTTGGTCGAGTAGAAATCGCCCTCGAAGCTGGTGGTCTCGCCCGTCCACAACTCACGCATGAGCCGGACCGACTCACGCAGACGCGCGAAACGCTCCTTGAACGCCGGCCACTCACCCCGGTGACCGGTGGCGATCTCATTGAGCGCCTCACCCGTTCCCACACCGAGGAACACCCGGCCCGGGTACAGGCACGCCATGGTCGCGAACGCCTGCGCCAACACCGCCGGGTTGTAACGGAACGTCGGCGTGAGCACCGACGTGCCCAACTGCAGCCGCTCAGTGCGCTCGCCGACAGCGGTCAGCCACGACAACGAAAACGGCGCATGACCACCGTCGTGACGCCACGGCTGGAAATGATCCGACACCGTCGCCGAATCCATCCCCGCCCGCTCGGCCAAAACCGCGAACTCCACCAGATCGCGCGGACCGAACTGCTCGGCCGAGGCCTTGTAACCGAGCTTGAGGGGGGCGTGGTCAGTCATTCGTGGCTCCTGAGGGGTGGCGGTTGTGGGTGTCGGTGCGGTGGTCACGCAGAGTCACGGGGTGATGTATTTCTCGCCGAAGCGGGCGAGGGACTCGCGTTTGACCTCCAGTGGGGCGTCGTACCCGTGGCCCTCGATCAGCCAGGGGATGACGATGACGTCCGTGACGCCCGCGTCGGCGAGCTCGGCGAATCCACGGGTGCCGTACTTGTCGATGCACGCCACCTGGATGGCGAACGGTTGGCCGTCGCCGCGGTCGGCCAGCGAGCGCCCGTCGGCCTCGAGCAGCTCACCGAGGCGCCCGATCGTCGTGACGATCTCGTCGAACCCCATCATCGCCGACGTCCACCCCTGGCCGACGCGGACCGCTCGCCGCAGCGCCGGCGCGGTGTGCCCGCCCACGTAGAAGGGCACCTGGGTGAGAGGAGCCGGGTCGAGCGTGAGGCGGTCGAAGTCGAAGTGCTCGCCGTGGTACTCGAACCAGCCGCCGTCGCCGGCGAGGCGGAGGATCTCGAGCATCTCGTCCACCCGCTTGCCGCGGCCCGGGTAGGGCACGCCGCACCAGGCGAACTCGTTGGGGTCCCACCCGATGCCGACGCCCAGGTCCACACGACCGCCGGTCAGGTGGGAGACCGTGGACAGCTGCCGGGCCAGCAGGAGTGGCTGACGAGGGCCGAACTTGAGCACCTGGGGGCAGAACCGAATGGTCGAGGTGACCGCCCCCATGGCGGCGATCGCGGTCAGCGGTTCGACCCACGGGGTGTTCTCGTCCCACATCCGCGACCCGTCAGGGGTGTACGGGTAGTCGGTGTCCTGCCGGTGCGGCAGGAACAGCGAATCGGGAAGCGTGATCCGCGCGAAACCCGCGTCCTCCGCCGCGCGGGCGAGGTCGAGGATCTGATCGATCGGGCTGAACGCGATCGGGGTGGAGAACTGCATGGGGCTACCTCTGCTGTCGGGGGTCGGGAACGGTGCGGTTCTCAGCCCCGCCACGGCGGCCCGACGCCGTCGCTGTAGTCAGTTGTGTACATACGCTGTAGTCATATGTGTACACCACGGCAGGGTATGCGCGTAACCCCCGCCCTCCGCAACAGACCGCCGCTGCAGAGCATCGACACGCGGCTCCCGCAATCAATCTGAGCGAATCCGGGCCAGCCGGTCGTGCCGTCCGCCAGTGTGGAATTACCTCTCCCTCCCCACACACGACAAGGCCCGCCGATGAAGCCCGCCCCGCTCGACGAGTTCCCCGTTCACCAGACCCCGCTGTCGATGGCGCAGGTCTCCCTGGTGACCGTCCTCGACCCTGTAGACAACTGACGCAAGCACACTTAGCCCTGACATTTACTTCAATCCCTGATTAACACCGCCTAAAGGTTTCAGCACTTCAGCGGACAGACTCCCTTCCTCTTGGCGTTGGAACGTGGGGGCACTCTGTGTCAACCTGCACTACACGCGGCTCCCGCTCACACCGCGGTTGCCGCCTGTTCCGGACACGGATTGTCATCTATCCTTTGAAGAAGTTCTTAGTAAGCGTCCCTCACACTTGGAGTCCATATGACCCAACCCCCTCAGTCCCCTCAGGGCACTCCGGACCCGAATTGGCAGCCGGGCCCGCCCTCGCAGCAGTACGGCCACCCCCAGCAGGGCTACCCGCAGATGGGCTACCCCCAGCAGGGCTACCCCCAGCAGCCTCCGCCGAAGAAGAAGGGCGGGTGCATGAAGGTTGGTCTCATCGTCCTCGGCGTGCTGGTGCTGCTTGTGATCATCATCGCTGCAGTGAGCTCAGGCGAAGATGACTCCCCGTCCGTGACCCCTGGGGACAATAGTTCTCAGAGCGCCGTCCAGGACGAACCATCCGGAGTGGACTTCCAAGGAAAGACCGACAAGGACACTTCGGCGAACGCCGGCGACACCATCACTAAGGACGGCATCGCTACCACCAGTACACCGCTGACCGCCGAAACCACGGTCCTTGGCACCCCGGTCATGTGCACCACGATCACCATCAAGAACGACGGTGACAAACCGGTCCAGTTCAATTCCATTGATTGGAAGATGCAGGACCCCAACGGCGCATCCAGGATGACGGCGTATGGCGGCGATCGCGCCGAGCTGTCGTTTGGAGATCTCGCTCCCGGCGGCCAAGTTGCCGGCGATGTCTGCTTTGACGGCGATCCCGCCGCACAGCCGGGCCAGTACGTTGTGCTGAACGACGGATTCATCTCATTCAGCTCGAACAGGCTCGCCTGGGTCAACAACTTCTGACCGTCCCAGTCAAAGGCCGGGCACCGCTCACAGGTGTCCGGCCTTTGTGTTGCGCCGACAATGTAGCTCCTGTTGCCACTACGAGGAGCAAAGTCGCGTCAGGACGCGGCTTTATCGGCCACTCTGGGATCACGGCTCCTTCCCCACCAACGACAAGGCGTCCTATGAAGCCCGCCCCGCTCGACGAGTTCCCCATTCACCAGACCCCGCTGTCGATGGCGCAGGTGTCGACGAGTGACCGGAACTTCTACGACCGCAACTACTTCAACGCCCACGACCGCTCGGGCGACGTGTTCTTGGTGACCGGGTTCGGGGTGTATCCGAACCTCGGGGTGGTGGACGCGTTTGCCACGGTCCGCCATGGCGATACGCAGCGGTCGGTGCGGTTCTCGGATGCACTCGAGGACCGGTCCACCGAGTCGGAGGTCGGCGGCTACCAGATCGAGGTGATCGAGCCACTGCGGTCGCTGCGGGTGGTGTGCGAGCACGAGGACCTGTCTATGGATCTGCGGTGGGAGGGCTCGTTCGAGGCGGTGCTCGAGGAGCGGCACATCCTCATGGACGGGCCGCGCACGATGTTGGATGCCAGCCGGTTCGCGCAGGTGGGGAGCTGGTCGGGGATGTTGAACGTCGACGGCGAGGACTTCGCGGTGGACCCGGCCGTGTGGCTCGGCACCCGCGACCGATCCTGGGGCATCCGCCCCAGTGGCGCGCCGGATCCGCAGGAGCGCTTCGCCGAGGAGCCGCGGGAGGGGTTCTGGTGGACGTACATCCCGCTGCGGTTCGACGACTTCGCTCTGGTGATCATCCTGCAGGAGAGCCCTGACGGCCATCGCAGTCTCAACCACGCGAGTCGGGTGTTCGCCGACGGTCGGGTCGAGCAGCTGGGATGGCCGCGAATGGAGGTCGACTACCGCGCCGGCACCCGACACCCCGAGCACGTTCGCGTGCACCTGACCACGCCCCTGGGAGAGCCGCTGTTGCTGGAGATCGACACGCTGCTCGGCGTCCCGCTCAGCATGGGCTCGGGCTACGTGGGCGACCCGGCCTGGTCGCACGGCCGCTGGATGGGCCGCGACTGGAGTGAGTCCGTCTCCTACGACATGGCCTCCCCGGACGTCACCGGGATGCTTCCGTACAACGTCGTAGACCACGTGGCCCGCGCGAGGTGCAACGGCGCCGAGGGCTGGGGCATGTTCGAGCACGCCAATATGGGCCGCCACGACCCGTCCGGGTTCAAGGACTGGGTGGATATGGCGAAGTGATGTCGGACGCCCCCGATATGGTCGAGTCCTGATCATTCGAGTCGAAACCTAGGGAGCTCCATTGCGGCGTCTTGAGGTCGTTGCGGCGGTGTTCGTGCGCGACAGCACGGTTCTTGCCTGCCGCCGCGCGCCCGGCAAGACTGCTGCGGGTAAGTGGGAGTTTCCGGGCGGGAAGGTCGACGACGACGAGACTCCCGAAACCGCCTTAGTTCGCGAAATCCGGGAAGAACTTGGGATCTCAATCTCGGTCGACGCCCTCATCGACAGATCCGTCACCACCGTCGGCCACAACGACATTGATCTG
The DNA here is from genome assembly GCF_053615975.1 of Dietzia sp. NPDC055877. Lineage (NCBI taxonomy): Bacteria > Bacillati > Actinomycetota > Actinomycetes > Mycobacteriales > Dietziaceae > Dietzia > Dietzia sp. NPDC055877. Next base: position 28,973 of record NZ_JBSHCV010000010.1, read on the forward strand.
GCCTGCTACTTCGTGACGTCAGCAGAAGTGCCAACGCACAGCACTGATCACGACGAACTGCGGTGGGTCTCCATTGGCTCGCTACCCGCCCTCGATTGGGCCGCTCCAGACATCCCGGCTGTAGCAATCCTCACTTCCCCCGCCTTTCAGTCCCAGATGGAGCAGCATTCTTGAGCGCACCTCTCCCCGATGGGCTCTACGAATCCGTCATCACCCCGCGGTTTCAGCGTCGTCTCGATGTCACTGCACGCGCTCACGACATCGTGGAGCTCGATCCCACACTGGCTCCCGAGATACTTGGTCGCCATGTGGGTGATGCAGTTCGCCGACATCTCGAAACCCTCGACGTTGACAAGCGACTGGCCTTCGTTGAGCGCTTCATCGAGTTCATCGAGTCGGATGACGACCTTGCAGGCGGCACGGTCCTTCAATCCATCTATCCCGCTGGCAAGTCTCAGCCACGACGCCCCTCCACACCGCTATCAGAGGGCGCGCTTCTCACCAACGCCCGCGACGAACCCGGTCTCGGCAACGAGCTCGCCCTCGAAATGGAATCTGCAGATGAGGTTGATCTACTCTGCGCCTTCGTAAAGTTCACCGGCGTGACGGTGCTTGCTCCGCAGTTCGAGCTACTCGCCGAACGTGGGATCACTCCGCGCGTACTCACCACGACGTACATGGGCGCAACGGATCGAAGAGCCCTCGACGTACTCGTGCGGGACTACGGGGCGCATGTCAAGGTGCGCTTCGAGAAGGCCTCCACGCGACTCCACGCCAAAGCCTGGCTCTTTCGTCGACACTCGGGATTCGACACCGCCTATGTGGGCAGCTCAAACCTGTCCCGTTCGGCGCTCGTAGACGGCCTGGAATGGAACGTGCGACTTTCCTCCGTGATCCACACTGCTCAGATCGCCAAGTTCCGAACGGTCTTCGACTCGTACTGGAATCTGCCGGACTTCGAGCCATACGACCCAGAGCGCGACGCCAACAAGCTAGACCAAGCGCTAGAGGAGGCCGGTGGTCGCAAAAGCGGCTCCGTCCTGGTCACACTCGCTGGGCTCGAGGTGCGTCCGTTCGGCCACCAGCAGCTGATGCTCGACGCGCTTGCCACTGAGCGCGAGGTCTTCGGGCATCACCGAAACCTTCTGGTCGCCGCCACTGGCACGGGAAAGACCGTCGTCGCGGCGCTCGACTACCGCAGGTTGGTCGAAGAAGCCGGCGGCACGCAGCCTTCACTGCTCTTTGTCGCGCACCGCAAAGAAATCCTCGTCCAGGCGCTACGGACATTCCGGGCGGTGCTCGGCGATGGTTCCTTCGGCGAACTCTTCGTGGGTGGCGACCGACCACGCAAGTGGAAGCACGTCTTCGCCAGCATCCAATCCCTCGATCGCGATTCCGATGCATCGGATCACTGGGATGTACTTGTCATTGACGAGTTTCATCACGCAGAGGCCTCGAGCTACCGGAGGCTCCTCTCGAGGTTCCACGCCGGCGAAGTGTTGGGACTGACTGCCACACCTGAACGCGCTGACGGCGTCGACGTTCGTGAGTTCTTTGATGGCCGCACAGCGTACGAGCTGCGGTTGTGGGATGCGCTCGAGCAGGATCTGTTGTGCCCGTTCCACTATTACGGGATCTCCGACAACACCGATCTGCGCGATGTCGAATGGACCGCTGGTCAATACAGTCCAGGAGCGCTCTCTGCGTTGTACACCGGCAACGATGCTCGGACACTGCTCATCCTCAAGGCGCTCCGCGAGAAGGTCCTAGACCCCTCACGGATGCGGGCTCTCGGCTTTTGTGTCTCAGTTGACCATGCCAACTACATGGCCGAAACGTTCACCGCCCGGGGTCTTCCGTCTGCCGCCATAGTCGGCACCACGGCCCCCGACGAGCGCCGCGCCCTGGTCGAGCAACTGAAGGCGGGCGAGCTGCGATGCATCTTCACCGTCGATGTCTTCAACGAGGGCGTCGATATCCCGTCTGTGGATGTTGTTCTCATGTTGCGTCCGACCGCCAGCTCGACGATCTTCATTCAGCAACTCGGCCGCGGCTTGCGTCGCTCCCCGGGCAAAGCGGTTCTCATCGTCTTGGACTTTGTGGGCCAACATCGTGCCGACTTCAACCTCGCTGGCAGGTTCCACGCAATGACCGGGTTGTCGCGCCGCCGCCTCAAGTCTGACCTCGATGTGGGATTCCCGTCCCTTCCCGGCGCCTCGCGGATCGTTCTCGACGAGGTATCTCGAGAAGAGGTCCTCCAGTCGATAAGGATGGCAGTCAACGCCAATACCAAGAACGCTCTAGCAAAGGACCTGTCATCACTAGGAGAAGTCCCCAAGCTGGCCGAATTCCTCGATGAAACCAATCGCGACCTGGACGACGTATACCGCACAGATCGTTCCTGGACGACGATCGTGACTATCGCGACGGGGCAGGCCGAGCCAGAAGGCGAAGAAAAGAAGCTCCTCAAAAAGCTCCAACGCTTGAGGACAGTTGACGACATCGACCGCATTCGAGAATACGCCCGCGTAGCCGGAGCCATCTTGGCCGGCGACGCGCTCACCCGCGACGATCTTTGGGCGTCAATGCTCGTGGACTACCTGGTCCCTTCACAGGCCACGCCTGACTTTGCTCGCACCGTCACCGAACTCGCTGCGTTCCCCCGGCTCTTCGAAGAACTGATACAGCTCATGGAAGCTGCGACCCGGAACATCCACCACGTTCCGCTTCCACTCGAGGGCAACCTCGTTGACCTCCCCCTGCGATCACATGCGAGCTACAGCCGCGAGGAACTCCTTTCAGCGCTCGACTGGCGCGGCAAGGACGGAAGACCGCAGGGATCCCGCGAAGGCGTCGCTTGGTCTGAAGCCCACCAGACCGACATCTTCTTTATCAATCTCCACAAGGACGAGGCCATCTTCAGCCCGTCGACGATGTACCGCGACGTCCCTGTTTCGCCAACGTTGTTTGACTGGGAATCGCAGTCGGGCACCTCGCAGTCATCGAAGACCGGCCGTCGATACCTCAGTCAGCGCGAGATCGGGACCAGCGTCCTACTCGCGGTCCGGAACTCACCGAAAGATGACGTAGCGACTGCGCCCTTCATGCTGTTGGGCAACGCTGACTACGTCTCGCACTCCGGCGAACGCCCGATCCAGATTCGCTGGGAACTTCGGCGTCCAATGCCTGCCGATGTCCTCGCCCAGGCTTCTGTGCTTGGAATTTGAGACACGGGTCGCTGGCTACTCTGACAAGTTCGCCTACACATCGAACTTTGTGCCTAGAATGGCGCTTCGCTGCCGAGCCCTCGGGCTTCCGCTCGGTTGCAAATTCGGGCAATAGCTTTCGTTCGTGCGGGGGCGAGCTTCGTCGTCGTTGTCGTCATTCCCTCCCCCGACCGCCACCGACCGTCCCTATGCCGTCGGCCGGCAGCTCACCATCAGGTCGATCCGGCCGCTCTGCACAAGCTTGTCGTCGGCGCCGAAGAGTTCGAAGCGCCGCTCCAGGACACCGGTCTCCCCCGACGACGTGAGGCGAGTCCCCGTGATGGTGATCTCCGCACGCACCGTGTCCCCCGCCCTGATCGGCAGGTGGAACCGCCAGCCGTCGATCCCGAGCAACGCCACCGAGCAGCCGTCGAACACACCCACCCGCGACGCCAGACCCATCACCACCGACAGCCCCAGGACCCCGTGCGCGATCGGGCCCCCGAACCGCCGCTCCACGGTGGAGACCGCGTCCGTGTGCACGGGATTGGTGTCCCAGCTCCACCCGGCGAACGTCACGAGGTCGGCCTCGGTGATAGTGCGCCCCTGGGTCCGGAACACCTCTCCCTCGGCGAAATCCTCGAAGTACCAGTCGGTGGGCATCTTCGGCGTTGTGGTCATGCGTGCGCACCTCTGCTCTGCCCGGCGCCTCGGCTGTCGCGGACGCGAGCGTCGTCGATTGATTTGGCCGCGAGTGTTCCACGGCGCGCCGCCGGCTACCGCGAAAAGAGGTGGCCGCACCTGCTCCCGGGGCTGCGGTGACGCCATACCCGCGGGGCACGCGCCCAGGGCGGCCGGGGCATCGGACCGGTCGCAAACCCACTGGCGGGCTCCTAGCGTGGCGAGTGCTTGAACCGGCTACCCAGGGAGTCCGCCATGATCGACAAGGAACTACTCGATCGTCTTTACGGCACGGTCGTCTACGACAGTTCGGGAGACAAGATCGGCAAACTCAGCACGGTCTACCTCGACGACCGCACCGATGAACCCACGTTCGCCACCGTTTCGACCAGCAAGCTCCTGACAACCGAGAGCTTCGTGCCGCTGCGGGGCGCCCGCGTCGACGGCAGCGAGGTCCACGTGCAATTCACCAAGGAACAGGTGAAGGACGCACCGAGCGTGGAAGCCGGCCGGGATCTCACGGCCGCCGACGAGGACCGCCTGTACGAGTACTTCCAACTCGATGGAGGCGGCGGGGACACGGCCGGATCAGCCCGGCCGGCCGGACCGGCACTGGAAGCCGAACGCGCGCGGCTGCGCAAGCACGACCACCGTCGTGGAGACGACTGAGGGTCCGGGCGGCCGGCTGCCTCATCGCAGGATTACACCGCACGGAAACCGAGAGCCACTGCCCCGGAACGAGACCGGAGCCGTGGCTCTCGTCGTGGTTCCGGACTAGTCCTGGACGTAGGCGTCGTCGAACAGGATGACGTTGTGCAGCGTGGGCGCCAGCCCGTGCACCGACTCCGCGACGATCACGTATTCCTCGGCGTTGGCATGCACCGTGTACGGCACAACCTCGTCGTGGAGTTCCTGGAACTCGGCCAGCCGATCAGTCAGTTCCTCTGCGGCGGTAGTGGCCTTGAGCTCTGTCACGGCCTTGACCAGCCGCTCATCATCCGTGCCGGTGAAGTTCATCGCCCCGCCCGGAACGACCGCACTCCACAGCGAATGCGCGGGATCGGCCTCGGTGACGACGGATCCGCCGATCATCATCTCGTAGTCGCCCGTGAACTGACGGGCCGTCACCTGCGAGACAGCCGTGTTCTCGATTGTCACGTCAAAGCCCACCGCATCGAGGAGAGCCTTGATCACCACACCGGATTCCACGTTCTCCGGGCCGTCGCCGATCACGAGGGTCACGCCACCATCCCAACCGGTGTCCTGCTTGACCTCCTCGACCAGCGCGGAGGATCGCTCGGGGTCGAAGGCCGGACCCTCCTGCCCGCTGTAGAAACGAGAATCCTCGGACAGCAGCGCAGCCGTCGGCTGACCGACACCGCCACTGAGACGCTGGTCCATCAGTTCGCGGTCCAGCGCGTGGGCCACTGCCTGGCGGGCCCGCACATCGGTGAACACCCCGTCGTACCCGCCGGCGCCGTTGTTCAGATTGATGATCGAGCCGGAACTGAGGACGGCGTAGAAGCCCGGCATGCCGGCATCCATGGCGTCATGGACGATTTTTGCCCCGCGCAGAAAGCCCACCTGGAGCTCGCCGGTCTGGAAGGCCTCGAATGTGCCCTGCGAGCCGGGCACCCGGACGAACTCCAGTGTCGTACACACCTCGCCCCCGTAGTAGTTCGGGTTGGGCTTCATCACCGCTGTCTGGCCCGGAATGTACTCGTCCAGAAGGTAGGCCCCCGCACCGATCGGGGCCGCCGCCCATTCCTCCGGGGACGCGGCTTCGAAAGCCTGCTGCGGGATCACCTCGCCGACCGGACCCGTCAGCATCGAAGGGAAGCCCGCCCAGGGCTCGGACAGGACGAACTCGACCGTCTGATCATCCACCACCTCGACGTCCGCCACCTGGCGCGCGTCGGCCATCCCCATCGAGCGCGTCGCCGGGTCCTGGTGCAGCCCCACCGTGAACGCCACGTCGGAGGCGGTGAGCGGATCCCCGTTCGAGAACTCCACACCCTCCGGCAGAGTCAGCGTCCACCTTGTGCTGGTGTCATCCGACTCCAACGACTCCGCCAACTGGGGAACGAACTCCTCCCCTTGCGCATCCCAGCGCATCAGGCGGTCATAGACGGCAGCGGATTGGGACCCGCCGACCAACCCCGTATGCACCCTGGCCGGGCGCGAACGACGGAAGCATCGTGTACTCGCCCATCGTGATGGTGCCTCCCGCGCGATCCGCGGTACATCCCTCCCCGGGCGACGGCAACGCCACTTCGGAAACACCGCTCGCCTCGTTCTGGTCAGGCCCCGCGCCACCACACCCGGTGACGGCCAGTGCGGTGGCCAGCAGAGCAGCAGATGTCTTGAGGTATCGGGGCATCGGTTCTCCTTGAACGACGGGCGGCTGAGCAGGTGCAGGCTGCTCACCACCCGGAACCTATGCGACGTGACACGTGTCACGTTGTAGAGATTCCGCTGACCGGAAACGTCAGTTGCGCAGCAGGAACTCCCGCGCCTGGCGCTCGAAGGCCTCCTTCTGCTCGATCATCACCCAGTGCCCGCAGTTCGGCAGAATGTGCACCTCCGAGTCCGGCATGAGGCGCATCGGCATGATCGACATGTCCACCGGGGAGACGCGATCGTCGCGGCCCCAGAACAGCAGCGTCGGCGCGGTAACGTCGGCCAGGTCGAAGGAGACCTCGCCGCGGGAGACCTTGGCGATCGCCGCCGGGTTGTAGAGGGACTTCATCGACTCGATCACGCCCGGCTCGTTGACCTGCGCCCACCGCTCCTCCAGCAACTGCTCGGTGACCAACGCCTGATCGAAGACCATCGACCGCAGCCACCTGTGCAGCGCCGGCTTGTCCGGCTCGGCCAGGAAGTCCATGAGCAGGCGGATCCCCTCCGCCGGGCCCGGGCTGAACAACGTCGTACCCACGCCGCCGATGCAGATGAGTCGATCCACGCGGTCGGGTTGCTTGGCCGCCAGTCCGGCGCCGACGATGCCGCCCATCGAGTTCCCCACGATGCTCGCCCTGTCGATACCCAGGTGGTCGAGGATCTCCACGCAACTGTTCCGGGCGTCGACCACGGGGTGGCCGCCGCGCACGTCACTGATGCCGAAACCGGGAAACTCGAGAACGATGCAGCGGAACTCGTCAACGAACGCGCCGACGGTCTCCGAGTAGTTCCGCCAACCCGTGACCCCCGGCCCCGAGCCGTGCAGGAACAGCACCGGCCTCCCGTCGGGATCACCCAGATCCCGGTAACCCAGACGGCCTCCGGGGACATCAGCGAACCGGACATCAATGCTGCTCATGAGGACTCCAGTGGATCGGCGACCCGGCCAGCGGATCCGGGCCGGTGGGAGGCATCCTCGTCGTCGTCGTCCCGTCACCTCCCAGGTTTTTCCGCTCAACGGAAACCCCCACCTCCCCACCTCCCACTCACCGGACTACAGTGACCCTCATCACAGCGCGACGTCCCCCACTTCGCGCGACGTGAACGGAGAGACACAGTGACAACCGCCATGACCCGGCCAGACTCCCTCACCGGCATCCTCGACAGAGTGGACACGATCCTCGACGCCATCGCGACCGAGGGATCCATGACCCTCACCGAGATCTCCAAGGCCACCGCACTGCCCCGCACCACCGTCCACCGGCTCCTCGAGCAGATGGTGGCCCGGCGGTGGGTCCTGCGGATCCGCAACGAGTACGAGATCGGCGTCCGTCCCTTCCACCTGGGCACCCTCGCCCGGCAGGGCCACTGGTACTTCCGCCTGGCCCGCCCCCACCTCGAGGCCATGCACGAACGCACCCGCCTGGTGGTGCACCTCGGTTACCTCGACGGCACCGACGTGGTGTGGTGGGACAAGGTCGGCGACACGCGACTCAGCGTCGTCCCCACGTACGTCGGCGGCCGGCATCCCGCGTTCAGGACCGCGGCCGGCAAGGCGCTCCTGGCGTCCGAGGGACCCGACTATCTCGACGAGCATTTCGCCCCGCGGCTCGAGCTCACCACACCGGAGAGCCTCCACACCCGCGAGGAACTCCGAACCGAGATCGGCGTGGTGCAGGAAGACGGTCTGGCCTATTCGCGCGGTGAGCTCCTCCCCCACCTCGCCTGCGTGGCGACGCCCGTCACCGTGCGACCCGTCGCGACGAGCGACGGACACCAGACCAACACCGCGGTCTCGGTATGCGGGCCGCTCGACCGGATCGAGTCCGACAAGACGCTCACCCAGGCGCTCCGGACGTGCGCGATGGGCATCCTCGCCGACATCTCTCGATCGCCTCAGGCACCCAAGGATTAGCCGCTTTCCGACCACCGGAAATCGTCACCACGTGACGCAGATCACGCTCCTACCGTGTGGCCCACGGTCACAGAACGAAGGGAGCCCCTGATGACCCAGACCCCTGTTTCCCCGAACTCCGATACCGCGATCCGCGAGATCGAGAGCGCCGGCAACCCCACCCGCTTCGCCCGTGGTTGGCACTGCCTCGGCCTGATCGACCAGTTCCGCGACGGCAAGCCCCACCAGGTCAAGGTGTTCGGCACCAGCCTCGTCGTCTTTGACACCTCCGACGGGCTCAAGATCCTCGACGGCTACTGCCGACACATGGGCGGCAACCTCGCCAAGGGCACCATCAAGGACGACGCGATCGCCTGCCCGTTCCACGACTGGCGTTGGGGCGGCAACGGCAAGTGCACCGCGATCCCCTACGCCAAGCGCGTGCCGGTGGCGGCCAAGACGCGCGCCTGGCCGTCCATGGAGCGCAACGGGCAACTGTTCGTCTGGCACGACCCGCAGAAGTCGCAGCCCACCGAGGACGTCACCATCCCCTACATCGAGGGCTGGGACGAGGGCGAGTGGAGCGACTGGTCCTGGCAGACCTTCCTCGTCGAGGGCGCGCACTGCCGCGAGATGATCGACAACCTCGTGGACATGGCGCACTTCTTCTACGTGCACCTGGTGTCCCCCAAGTACTTCCGCAACATCTTCGAGGGCCACATCGCCACCCAGATCATGCACAGCCAGACCCGGCCCGACATCGACCCGGATCAGTCCTACGGCGACTCGGACACCTATCTCAGGTCCGAGGCCAGCTACTACGGGCCGTCGTACATGATCAACCCGCAGCAGCTCACCCTCGGCGGCAAGGACGTCGAGGCGGTGCTGATCAACAGCCACTACCCGATCACCGAGGACTCCTTCCTCATCAACTTCGGGATCGCCACCAAACACCGCCCCGGTGTCGACCCCGTCGAGGCCAAGGCCGCCGCCGACGCCATGACCACCGGGCTCGCCTACGGGTTCGGTCAGGACGTGGAGATCTGGCGCGACAAGGCGCGGATCGACAACCCGCTGCTCACCGAGCAGGACGGCCCCGTCTACCAACTGCGCAGGTGGTACGAGCAGTTCTACGTGGACGTGGAGGACATCCAGCCCGACATGGTCGAGCGCGTCGAGGTGGAGATCGACACCGACCACGCCGTCGCGCACTGGGAGACCGAGATCGCGGCGAACCTCGCCGCGATGGGCCGCTGATGGCACGCGCCACGCCCTTCACGTGCCCCCGATGCTCCACGTGCGTCGAGGTCACCAAGTTCTCACGCGAACACACCCTCACCCGCTGGGTCGACGGGCACGCCAGATGCCCCGAGCTCGACGTCGAGCCGGAGCGATTCGGCACCGGGCGATGCGAGAGCCTCACCGCCGCGGTACGGGCCGCGTTCGATGACGGACTGATCGAAGCCGGCGAGAGGGCGGCCGGCACCTGAGCCGGCCGCGAAGAGGCGAGCGTCCCGCGCACAACACCGTGTGCGGGACGCTCGTGCGTGGTGCGTCGCCACCATGTTTTCCACTCTCCGGGAATCGACCTCCGTGACGTGCACCACGGTCGCTACATTCGGAACCCACGACGAACAGTCGGAAGTACTCAGACCACAGCAGCTCACGCAGCGCGACATAGGCGCCGGGGTCAAGGCGCCGAGATCCGCCGCAGGAGTCGGCCGGACCACCCCGATCGACGCCGCCCCTACCGAGAAGGAAGCCATGCCTGCAGCCGACATCAGGAACGTCATCGAACGCTATCTGGCGACTGTCGCCGACGGTTCGGCCGCCGAGGTGGCTGCGCTGTACGCCGAGGACGCGACCCTCGAAGATCCCGTCGGGTCGGACGTGCACCGGGGCCGAACCGCGATCGAGGAGTTCTACAAGGGTCTCGAAGACGCTCAGCTCACCACGACATTGCACGTGGCACGCGTGTGCGGACTGGAGGCGACGTTCCATTTCCGCGTGGTCACCGAAGCCGGAGACCAGACGTACGTCGTGGAACCCATCGACGTCATGACGTTCGACGACACCGGCCAGATCACGTCGATGCGCGCGTTCTGGGCGCCGGAAGACATGACCACCGGTTCCTGAACCAGAACAGCCTGAACTCCCGCAGATGACGAACGGTCATCCGCGGCCATCTACCCAGCGTCCGCTAAATCACGAGGAATGAGAATCGATGCCGGTCAATTGGATGGAAGAATACGACGTGGTGGTCGCCGGCTCCGGCGGCGGCGGAATGTCGGGAACCTACACGGCGGCCCGTGAAGGGCTTTCCGTGCTACTCCTCGAAGCCTCCGACAAGTTCGGCGGCACCACCGCCTACTCCGGCGGCGGCGGAATGTGGTTCCCGTGCAATCCAGTGCTCCAACGCGCCGGCACGGACGACACCATCGACGACGCCCTCACCTACTACAGGGCGGTCGTGGGAGACCGCACGCCGCAGGAACTCCAGGAGACCTACGTGAGGGGCGGCGCCCCACTCATCGAGTATCTCGAGAAGGACGACAATCTCGCGTTCGAGATGCTGCCGTGGCCCGACTACTTCGGTAAAGCCCCGGGAGCGCGGCTCGATGGACAGCGACACACCATGCCCTCTCCGCTCCCGGTTTCAGAAGCCCCGGAGCTGCGCGACATCGTGCGCGGACCGCTGGATGTGGACCGGCTCGGCGCGAGCACTCCCGACGACTTCTTCATCGGCGGCCGCGCTCTCGTGGCGCGTTTCCTCAAAGCCATCTCCGCTTACCCGGACGCGACCCTCCGCCTGAACAGCACGCTCGTCGAGCTGGTCACCGAGGACGGCAGAGTCACCGGCGCTATCGTCGAACGCGGCGGCGAGACCGTGGCCATCCGCGCCCGCAAGGGAGTCCTGCTCGCGGCGGGCGGCTTCGAGGGCAACGAGGAGATGCGCGCGCGTCACGGCGTCCCCGGCCTCGCGCGCGACACGATGGGCCCGTGGAGCAACACCGGCAAGGCGCACCGGGCAGGAATCGCCGTTGGCGCGGACACCGACCTCATGGACCAGGCGTGGTGGTCTCCGGGGCTCACGCATCCCGACGGCCGGTCGGCGTTCGCGCTCTGGTTTACCGGTGGCATCTTCGTCAATCAGAACGGCGAGCGATTCGTCAACGAGTCGGCCCCGTATGACCGTCTCGGCCGGGCCGTCATCGATCAGCTCGACGACGGCGCCCTGTCACTGCCGTTCTGGATGATCTACGACGACACCGAGGGTGAGATCCCGCCGATCAAGGCGAGCAACGTCTCGTTCGACGAGACCGAGAAGTACCGCGCCGCCGGACTCTGGCACACCGCGGAGACCCTCGACGAACTCGCCACGAAGATCGGCGTGCCCGCTGACGCTCTGGTCGCCACGGTCGAGCGCTTCAACTCGATGGTCGACAGAGGCTCCGACGAGGATTTCGGCCGCGGCGACGAAGCCTACGACCGCGCGTTCTCGGGTGGCGAACTCCCCATGGCAGCCATCACGCGCGGCCCGTTCCATGCTGCGGCGTTCGGTATCTCCGACCTGGGCACCAAGGGCGGCCTGAGAACGGATTCGCGCGCTCGCGTGCTTGATTCCGCCGGCACGGCCATCCCGGGTCTCTACGCCGCAGGGAACACCATGGCCGCACCGAGCGGCACCACCTATCCCGGCGGCGGCAACCCGATCGGCACGTCGATGCTGTTCAGCCATCTGGCGGTTCGTGACATGGTCAACGAGTAGCGTCAGTACAGCAGCGCTCGCAGCTGCTCCCACATGTCCTCCTGGGCCTGCCGCGCCACGGACAACGCCGAGATGGTGGCGAAGCCGTGGAAGGTGCTCGGGTAACTGCGGTACCAGCACTGGACGCCGGCACGCTCGAGGGCGCCGGCGTACACCTCGGCGTCGTCGTGCAACGGGTCGCATTCCGCGCTGATCATCACCACCGGCGCCAGGCCGGCGAGGTCGGCGGTCACCGGCGAGAGATACGGGCTCGGCTCACCGGACGAGCCTGCCGGCAGGTACTGCTCCCAGTACCAGTCGGTGGCCGCGGCGGTGTTCGCGTAGCCCTCGCCGAACCGGCGGTACGAGTCGCCGCGGTGCTCGGGCACCGTCATCGGATATATCAGCAACTGGGCGCGCACGGCCGGTCCGCCGGTGTCTCGCGCCAGCACCGCCGCACACGCCGCGAGGTTGCCGCCTGCGCTGTCTCCCGCCAGCATCAACCTCGACGGATCGACGCCGAGCTCGTCGGCTCGGTCCGTCACCCACCGCGCCACAGTGTGGACGTCGTGGAGCGCCGCCGGGTAGCGGTGTTCCGGTGACAGTCGGTAGTGCACCGCCACCACGACCGCGCCGAGGCCCCGACACATACGTCGGCAGAAGTCGTCGTGACTGTCGAGGTCGCCAAAAACGAATCCGCCGCCGTGGGCGAACACCACGACCGGCACCGGTTCCGGCGAACCGGGAGCAGAGCCGACGGGTCGGTATACGCGCACGGGAATCTCGTGGTCGCCCGCGCCGTACTCGGCAGCGGGGACGACCGTGTTCTCCACCCCGCCCACCTCGACCGGCTCGGCCGGGCGCTTCTGTCGCGCCTTGAACGCGGCGCGCACGTCGACCGCATCCATCGTCTCGACCTGCGGATATCCCTCCTCGACCAGCGCGAGTAGTGCGGCCACCTCGGGGTCGGTGATCATGGGCTCGTTCCTCTCATCAGTCGGCACGGTGTGGTCGGCAGGGTGCAGCGTCTACGCCGTCGTGAGACCGGCGTCCACGACGATCTGCTGCCCGGTGATGAATCGCGATTCGGGCGCGGACAGGAACAGCACAACTTCACTGACGTCCTCGGGCTCCACCCACGGCACCGGCAGCAGGTTGCGGGCGGCGAGCGCCTCGGCGGCGTCCTCGCGCGTCGGGTTCTCGAGGTCCGGCCGGAGGCGCCGATAGATCTGCTCGTTGAGGATCATCGGCGTGGCCACCGACCCCGGGTGCACCGTGTTGACGCGGATCGACCGCGGCGCCAGTTCTATCGCCAGCGTTCGGGCCAAGCCCACCAGCGCATGTTTAGCCGCGACGTATTGCCCGGCTCCGCGGATGCCCTTGAGCCCCGCGGTCGAGCTCACCAGCACGAGAGACGCGCCGTCGGCGAGGTGCGGCTCGGTGGCGCGAATCGAGTTCCACGCTCCGGTGAGGTTGACGTCCAATGAGCGGTTCCATACGTCGTCGTCGATCTCCCAGGCCGGCCCGGGGACGTCGTACACACCGGCGTTGGCGACGACCGCGTCCACACGGGGCGCCCGTCCCGGGGCGCCGCCGAGCTCGGCCAGCCCGTCTGTGACGGCAGCGCCCAGCTCGCTGACGTCGCGGATGTCGGCGGTCCGCCACGCCGCGCGCCCGCCGTCGGCGACGATCCCGTCGACGATCTCGGCGAGCCGCGCGGTGGTGGCCGCGGAGTCCAGGTCCAACGCCAGGATCCCGGCGCCTTCCCCGGCGAGCCGCCGGCAATGGGCCTCACCCATGCCTCCGGCAGCCCCGGTGACGACGACGACGAGGTCCTCCATCCGCCCCTGTGTACTCATCGCAGCGCGAACCCTTCGTAGCCGGCATCGGTGAGTTCCTGCACGACCTTGCGGTAGTTGCCGAATCCGCCCGGGTACAGCATGAACACTCTCGGTTTCCCGGGGATGTTGGCGCCGAGATACCAGGAGTCGGCGCGGGGGAAGAGAGTCTGGTCGGCCAGGCGGGCGCATTCCGCCATCCATTCGTCCTGCGCGTTCTCGTCGGGTTCGATCGCGCGCCGGCCGTCCGACCTCAACTGCCCGATGGTGTCGGCGATCCAGTCCACATGATGCTCGGAGGCGAGCACCATGTTGGCCAGCACACCCGGGCTGCCGGGTCCGTTGACCAGGAACAAGTTCGGGAAGCCTGCCACCATGAGCCCGAGGTAGCTGCGCACGCCGTCCGACCACGCGTCGGAGAGGCTGCGATGGTCGCGACCGCGGATGTCGATCGCGTCCATCGCGCCGGTCACCGCGTCGAAGCCGGTGGCGAAGATCAGGACGTCGAGCTCGTGCAGCCGCGCCGCCTCGTCGCCTTCCCCGACCGTCACCGGCCCGTCGGCGGTGATCCGATCGATCGGCGTGCGGCGCAGGTTGACCAGCTCCACGTGGTCGAGGTTGTAGGTCTGGAAGTAGCCCGAGTCGGTGACGATCCGCTTGGTGCCGATCGGGTGGTCCGTGGGGATGAGGTGGTCGGCCACCGATTGGTCGTCGATCACCGAGCGGATCTTGCGCTCGGCGAACTCCCTGGCCAGCTGGTTGGCTTGCTCGTCGCGCATCTGGTCGGGGAACGCCTTGGAGAACAAGACGCCACCGAGGTTCCAATAGTGCTCGTACACTCGTTCGCGCTCTGCGGCATCCACCTCGAGGGTGTTCTTCTCGTGCGGGATGAACGGGGAGCCACCACCGGAGAGCCGCGACTTCCGCCGACGCTCGTCATACGTGGCCTTCTGCTCGCGGCGCTCGACGTCGTCGATCGGCCGGTTGGCGGCGGGGATCGAATAGTTGGGCGTCCGCTGGAAAACCGTCACCGACGCGGCCTCTCGCGCGACCTCCGGAACCAGCTGGATTCCCGACGAGCCGGTCCCGATCACGCCTACGCGGAGGCCGGTGAAGTCGACCTTCTCGTGCGGCCACTGCGCGGTGTGTAGGACTCGTCCGTCGAAGTCGCCCAGGCCAGGTATTTCGGGGAAGTTGGCCACGGAGAGCGAGCCGGTCGCGAACACACAGTGGCGGCAGGTGAGCGAGCGCCCCTCGACAGAGCCGTCGGTCGTGGCGGTCTCAACCGTGACGTTCCACAGGTCGGTGGCCTCGTCGAAGTGCGCCGCGGTGACGCGGGTGCCGAACTCAAAGCTCCGACGTAGGTCGAACCGGTCTGCCACGTGATTGAGGTATTCCAGGATCTCTGGCTGCGTGGCGTAGCGCTCCGACCAGTCCCACTCCTGTTGTAGCCCGTCGGAGAACGAGTACGAGTAGTCCACGCTCTCCACGTCGCACCGCGCGCCCGGGTAGCGGTTGTGGTACCACGTCCCGCCCACGCCGTCGGCGGCTTCGAAGCCCTGCACCGTCAGGCCGTCGGCGCGGAACCGGTGGACGGCGTACAGGCCGGCTATCCCGGCCCCGATCACCACTACGTCCACGTCGGCTGCGCCGCCCGTGCCTGACCTGAGATCAGGTCCGTCTTCCATATGAGATCCCCTTCCACGGGTCATGTCTGCCGCGTTTCGATCACTACTCCGCCGACGAATTGTGATCCACAGCATATGCCTGTTCGGCATACGCGCAAGCGCCCTTGCGCAATTTTCATATGCCGAGTAGGAATATGGCGTGAGTCACAGAGAGTGGCCGGGGGATCCGGCCACGGAGCATCGGGAGCCAGCAACCATGGGATCCACCGACCGGTCCACGAGCACGGACGAAGCCCATCGCACGGACGCCGATCATGGCGGTCGACTGACCGGAAAGGTCGTTCTGGTCACGGGCGCGGCACGGGGGATCGGGCGCGCCCAAGCCGTCCGATTCGCCCGCGAAGGCGCCGATGTCATCGCCATCGACCTGTGCGGCCCCGTCGACTCGGTCGTGACGCCGGCCGCCACCACGGCCGATCTCGAGGAGACAGCGGCGCAGGTCGAGGCCCTGGGCCGGACCGCCAGCACGCACATCGCTGACGTCCGGAACGTGGACGCCCTCCGCGCCGCCGCGGACGAGGGTGCGCGGCAGTTGGGCGGGATCGACGGAGTCTGTGCGACCGCCGGGATCACTTCTTCAGGTCCAGCACTAGAACTCTCGGACAGCGCCTGGCAGGACATGCTCGACATCAACCTCACGGGGGTCTGGAACACCATCAGGGCGACCGCCCCGCACCTCATCGAGCGGGGTGGGGGCTCGATCGTCCTGGTCAGCTCGATCGCCGGACTCAAGGGCCTGCGCAGCGTTGCGCACTATTCGGCCGCCAAACACGGGGTAGTGGGGCTCATGCGCACCCTTGCGCAAGAGCTGGCCCCGCACTCGATCCGCGTCAACACGGTCCACCCCACCAACGTGAACACGCCGATGATCCAGAACGAGCACGTCCGCAAGACCTTCGTGCCGCACGCGGAGACACCCACACAGGAGCAATTCGCCGACGCCGCGAGAAGCATGAACCTACTGGACATCCCGTGGGTCGAGCCAGAGGACGTCGCCAACGCGAGCCTGTTCCTCCTGTCGGACGAGGCCCGATACGTCACCGCGGTGGCGCTACCCGTCGATGCGGGAAGCGTCGAACGATGACCGCACCCGCGAAGCGTTAGTGAGAACCGGACCGGGCGCCTTAAGACACTGTGTTATACCTATTTGACATATGTTCCACATCACATAATGAAGGAAAGGGAAGACCCTCATGCCCCGTTCCGTGTCCAGACTCGTCGCCGGTGCTCTCACGCTGCCTCTCGTCCTCGCCGGCTGCGGAGGTCAGCAGCTGGGCGATGAGTCCTCGTCCGACGGTCCGTTCCGTGTCTTCTTCACCGCAGATATGACCGGTGCCACCTCCACCCTCAATCGCGCCCTGCTTTCGGGGATCAAAGTGGCGGTCGACGATGCCAACGCGAACGGGGGGATCGGCGGCCGAGAGGTCGTCCTGATCGAGAACAACGACCAGAACGACCCCACCAGCGCCGTCAGCGCACTCCAGGAGCAGATCAACTCCGGAAACAAGCCCGACCTCGTCTACCCGGGCGGATCGTCGGCCGTGTCTCTCTCACTGCTCCCCATCACCACCCGCGAGGAGATCCTGACGATCGGCGCGACCGTCGCGTCCCAGCTCAATGACCCCGAGTCATTCCCGTACCACTTCGGTACCGCCGAACTGACCAACGCCTACGTCCCGCCGTTCGGGCAGATCGCCGAGTCGAACGGCTTCGAGAAGATCGCCATGATCTTCTCCAACAACCCGACCGGCCAGGCCGCAGAGGCCGCATACCGAGAGGACATCGAGGCCGCAGGCATGGAGTTCGTGTCCGTCGGTTACCAACCCGACGCACTGGACATGACCCCCCAGCTCGAGCAGCTGCGTTCCCAGAACCCGGACGCCTTGATCTTCGAGGGCTATGGCACCCCGGTCCAGTACCTGATGCGGTCCCGCTCCGGCATGCGCTGGGACATCCCTAGCTTCTCCACGCAAACCTCCTCCACATTCCCGTTCGTGGACAACTTCTCGGCGGAAGAGCTCGAGGAGGTACGTGTGATCCAGTCCAACTGGACTGTCAACGAGGGCGAGACCCCGCAGGAGATGGTCGAGTTCATCGAGAAGGTCAAGGCCACTCCCGAGGGCGACACCCTGCCTGAGACCGGCGTGCGACTGCCCGCCGTCTCCGCCGCGACCGTGCAGCTGACGGCTTGGGCGGTCGAGCAGAACGAGGGCGAGTCCGACACCGCCTCGATCATCGAGACGTTTTACAAGAGCCTTCCGGAAGAAGGCGGCGACGACACTCCGTGGGTCACCGATTCCAAGGGGCCCAACGCGTACCGGTACACGGAGGACAACCACTTCCCGTTCAGCCCGCCGGAGATCTTCCTCTACATCGAACCGGGCATGTACGACGATACCGGCATGTACGTCCCAGGTAAGCGGTCGTGACCACGATCTGGCAGGGGCTCGTCCTGGGAAGTCTCTACGCGCTGATCGCAACCGGCTACAACATCGTCCTGCTCTCCGCCGGGATGGTGAACTTCGCCTACGCCACCCTCCTCATGGCCGGCACCTATACCGCGTTCGTGGTGACCGTCGAGTGGAACTTGCCGTGGCCGCTAGGCGTACTCATCGGCGCGCTCCTGATCGCGGTGCTATCGCTGCTCATGGAGCGGGTGGCCCTGCGCAAACTCATCGCCGAACACCGTCATCTGACGGCCCTCATCGTGACTATTGGTGTCAGCCAGATCATCGAGGGCGTGGTCAAGGTGGCCTTCGGTGATCAGCCCCGGTCGGTGCCCACCGTGATCGACAGCGACACAGTTCGCCTGCTCGGCGGAATCGTTCGCCCGAGCGATCTGCTCCTCATCGCCCTGGTCATCATCGTCGTCGTCCTCCTTCACCTCACGATGACCCGCACGATGGTCGGGCTCGGCGCCCTCGCGTCAGCGGAGGACCCCGACGCCGCCGGAGCCAGGGGCATCAACGCCCGCGGCCTCGGAATGGGCGCGTTCGCGCTGTCCGGCGCCGTGGCCGGCGGCATGGCGTTGTTCGTGGCCGGCAACACCTACGCCGATGCCAATCTCGGTCATTCGTTGGCGGTACTGGGAATCGTCGCAGTGGTGATCGGAGGGGCCGGAAACCAGCTCGGTGGACTGATCGGCGGGTTCATCGCCGGTCTGCTCAGTGCGTTGGCGGGCCGCTATCTAGGTGCTGAGTATGCGCAAGTGGCGGTGTTCGTTCTGCTTCTGGTGATCTTGCTTGTCAAACCCGGCGGATTCTTCGGAGCCCCGGCACAGAGGACGGTCTGACGTGTCTAACATGCGAAAGTTCGCCCCGGCGGTCCCACTGTTGCTGGTGATCGTCCTGCTCGTCGGTCCCTCGTTCGGTCTGATCGGCGCGGTGGCCGCCCGCGACATCATGTTGGTCGCCACGCTGGCGCTGATGGTCTCCGGTCTCAATCTCGTCCTCGGTTACGCCGGTGAGTTGGCGGTGGGGCAGGTCGCGTTCTACGCCATCGGTGCCTATATCGCCGGGTTTGTCGGAATGTCGCTCGGGCAGTCCGATCTGCTGCTGGGACTGGTGGCGGTGGTCGTCGGTGCGGTGGTGGTGGGCCTGATCACCGGAGTGCCCAGCCTCCGGTTGTCAGGTTGGCCGCTGGCAATGGTCACGTTCTTTCTGGTGTTGATCGTGCCGAACCTCATCGAGATATTCCGGACCTGGACCGGCGGCGGGCAGGGCATGGCCGTGGACCGCGCCACCTTCTTCGGCTCCGAACTGGGCGCCTACGGCTACTACATCGTCGTGGTGGTGGTGACCGCCGCCTGGTTCCTACTGGTGCGAAATACCATCCTCTCGCCGCACGGCACCGGGTTCCTGGTGCTGCGGCAGAGCCCCGAGCTGGCCGGTGCCCTGGGCCTGTCGGTGTACCGCACCAAGCTCAAGGTGTACGTGCTCGGCACCATCGCCCCCGCACTCGGTGGAGCCCTGTTCGCATGGATGGACGGCTTCATCGCCCCAGACTCGTTCACCTTCGGGCTGGCGATCACACTGCTCGCGGCGTCCGTCCTCGGTGGCGGGACCTCGATCTACGGAGCGCTTCTCGGTGCGGCGGTCCTACACTTCACCGAGGACTCACTGACTGGATTCAACCAGTACCAACTGATCATCTTCGGTCTGCTGCTGATGGTGCTGGCGATCGCCCTGCCCGACGGCGTGGTCGGACTGTTGCGCCGATGGCTCTCCCGTCTCGTGCCTGCGCCCGGTCACACGGTGACGGACCACTCGCACGCCGACGAAGAACTGGATATGGGCGCCGTTCAGGGCGAGCCCGTGGTGGTAGAGGCCCTGGACAAATCGTTCGGCGGCAACCATGCCGTACGCGGAGTCAGTTTCACCGCTCGGCCGGGGCAGATCACCGCGCTGATCGGTACCAACGGTTCCGGCAAGACCACCGTACTCAACATGATCAACGGCTTCCTGCGCCCGGATTCGGGAACCGTCCGCCTCGGTGAGGGGACTCGGGCCCGGGCGCTGAACTCCATGAGTGTGGACGCCATCGCCCGGGCCGGGGTCACGCGCACGTTCCAGACGCCGATCATGCCTGAGGGCGTGACCACGGTCGATTTCGTGGCACTGGGCGGATATCTCACCGACCCGGCCTCGCTCGGACAGACCGTCCTGCGGCTGCCCGGGCACCGGCGGCGAGTCCGCGAGGCCACAGTCCGCGCGGAGCAACTGCTCGGCGCACTAGGTCTGGCCGGCGTCATGGACAAGGACGTCGACTCGCTCCCGCTGGGCAACCGCCGATTGGTGGAGGTCGCCCGCTCGCTCGCCGCATCCCCCTCGGTGCTCCTCCTTGACGAAGTCGGTTCCGGACTCGACGAGGGAGACCTCCGACGTCTCGAGGACCTGCTGCGCCGCATCCGTGACGCCGGCGTCACGGTGATCCTCGTCGAGCACAACTTTCCGCTGGTCATGCGCCTGGCGGACCACGTCCACGTACTTTCTCGCGGCGAGACGCTGGTAGAGGGCCCACCAGCCGAGATCCGGGACAACAACGATGTGGCCACCGAATACCTGGGCACCACGCCCGACAACACAGGAGGTGCCCGGTGACGACGCTTCACGTGCGCGGACTCGGCGGTGGGTACGGCGACCTGACCGTCCTCCACGACGTCGATCTGGAGGTCGAGGCCGGGGCTCTGCAGGTGGTCCTGGGCCGCAATGGTGCCGGCAAGACGTCACTGATGTCAGCCATCGCCGGATTACTGCCGAACGTCCGGACCGGCACGATCTCGATCGGCGAGCGCGATGTCACGGCCATGCCCGCCCACAAGCGGGCCGCGGCCGGTATCGGACTGGTACAGGAGGGCAAGCGGGTCTTCCGCAATCGCACAGTTGAGGAGAACCTGCTGCTGGGCACTTACTCCGCAAAGGGGTGGTCCATGCGATCCGCGGCTCGGAAACAGGCACTTGCCGCCGCGTTCGATCGATTCCCGGTGTTGCAAGAAAAGCGCTCCGACCGGGCAGGTGGACTTTCTGGTGGTCAGCAGCAGATGCTGGCCATCGCCCAGGCGCTCGCCGCCGACCCCTCAGTTCTCCTGTTGGACGAGCCGTCAGCCGGACTGGCACCCGCCATCCGTACGGAGGTCTTCGAGACGGCGCGCGGGCTCCGTGACGAGGGCCTGGCCGTCGTCGTGGTGGAACAGCTCGTCGACGTGGCCCTGGACGTGGCCGACTCGGTGGCCGTCCTGGATTCCGGGCGCATCGTCTCCAGCGGTCAGCCCGCGCAGTACCGCGACGGCCAACTCCTCCAGGAGATCTATCTGGGGAGCGGACGATGACCGGGCCGATCACGATGAGCAGCGGCGACCAGGCGCTCGCGATCGAAGAGATCAGACGTGTGTTCAGTGCCCGCCTGCGCGCCTTGGACGAGAAGCGCTGGGACGTCTATCCGACGCTGCACACCCACGACGTGATCAGCCAGACCTGGGGCGGCCTGCCCGCGGACAAGCAGCCCAAGTCCGACGGCCGGTCGAACCGCGTCGTGGAACCCGAGGCACTGACCGCAACGCTCCGCCGAATGCTCGGCGGGCCCACCCACGTGACCACCGTCCACCACGGACACAGTCCCGAGATCGTCCTGACCTCCGGCACCACCGCCACCGGTGTCTGGCCCATGGAGGACCGACTGTGGTGGGCGGGCCCCCGCGGCGAGGAATACCTCCACGGCTTCGGCCACTACCACGAGGAATACCGCTTGGTCGATGGGCGGTGGCTGATCAGCTACCGCAGACTCTCGCGCCTACGAGAGAGCCGCAGCCCCGGCTTCTTTGACTACCTCACACCCCTCTGACCGGAAATACAGAAAGGCCACCATGAAGACCAGAAGGTTCATGCCCCTCGTGGCCGGTATCGCGGCCACCGCCATGGCGCTTACCGGCTGCAGCGAGACCCGGCTCGGTGAGGAATCCGCCCCGTCGAACGACGGCCCGTACCGCATCTTCTTCACAGCGGACATGTCCGGCCCCACCTCCTCGGCGAGTCGCTCCGTTCTCGCGGGAGTCAAGGCCGCGACCGAGCAGGTCAACGAGGCCGGCGGCATCGGTGGACGGCAGGTCGAGCTGATCGAGAACAACGACCAGAACGACCCCACCATGGCGGTCAGTGCCCTCCAAGAGCAGATCAACTCGGGGAATCGACCGGACATGGTCTACCCGGGCGGTTCCTCGGCCGTCTCGCTCTCGCTGCTGCCCATCACCACGCGCGAGGAGATCTTCTCGGCCGGAGCAACACAGTCGGATCTACTCAACGACCCCGAGAAGTTCCCTTACCACTTCGGCACTACCGAGCCGATGGCGACGTACGTCGATGCGTTGGTCGCCGAGTTGCAGGACAAGGGCCATCAGAAGGTCGCGATGGCGTTCTCCAACGATCCCACCGGCCAGGCCTCGGAGTCCGTCTACCGGGAAGTGATCGAGACCGCCGGCCTCGAGTTCACGTCCGTGGGCTACCCCACCGACGCCCTCAACATGACGCCGCAACTCGAGCAGCTCCGCGCCACCGATCCGGATGCGCTGGTGTTCGAGGGCTACGGCACACCGGTGCAGTACGTCATCCAATCCCTCACCGGTATGCGCTGGGATGTCCCGGCGTACGGCACCGCCACGTCGTCGACGTTCCCCCTCGTCGACCACTTCTCACCAGAGCAACTCGCCAACATCCTGGCGGTCCAGGAGAACTGGGCGGTCGACGACGGCGATGTGGCCGACGAGATGCAGAACTTCGCCGAACTGGCGATCAATACTCCCGAGGGATCCGTGATCGCTGATACGGGAATCAGAACCCCGGCCGTGGCCGGCGCAACCGTGCAGCTCGCTCGCTGGGCCGCCGAGCAGACCGACGGAGACACGAGCGCGCAGGCTATGGCCGCCGCGCTCACCAGCGGGATCGCGGAAGACGGTGGCGACGCGACGCCCTGGGTCACCGACGCCAAGGGCCCTAACCCCTACCGGTACACCGCGACCAACCACTTCCCCACCGGTTCGCCGGACGTCCCGCTGTTCATCAGTCCCGGCACCTACAACGAGCGGGGTTTCTATGTCCCCGGAGATGTGGGCTGAGCCAGATGCCCTCCAAACATGGCCCACGACGACGAGTCCCGGCCATACGGATTGCTAGAGTTGGCCGTGCCCGAAAATAGCGATTCATCTGCAAAGATCGAGCTCCCAGCACTGCCCGCCACCGCGTGGGCAGTGCTGGGAACGCTGACCTTCGGCGAGGAACTCTCGGGATACGACATCAAGACGTGGGCCGACTGGTCGCTCAACTATTTCTACTGGAGCCCCTCTTTCAGCCAGGTGTACTCCGAGCTCAAGCGGCTCGAGAAGCACGGCTACGTCCGGTCCAACAGCACCCCCGGCGACACTCGTCGGCGGCGCGCGTACTCGATCACCCCGGAGGGCCTGTCGGCGCTCCGTGAGTGGACCCGGACCGCCGAAGTCGACCGACCGACACTCAAACACTCAACGCTTCTACACCTGTGGCTGGGGCACCTCAACGAGCCTGAGAATCTCAAAGCCCGGGTCAGGGAGCACATCGAGCAGATGGTCGAACTCCGTGACGGAGCCGCGACCCGTGCCGCAAACTCGAGCGACGAACCCTCGTGGGCGTTCGCGAACATGGTCATGCACTGGTCACGCCGACACTATGAGGCAGAGATCACGATGGCCGAGGAACTACTCGAGTTGATCGACAGCACGGCCGAGCGCTACGAACACGCCGCCAAGCAACTCGGCACGGGACTGCCGGTCCCCATCGACCCCGGCCGCTGGAAGAATCGCACGAACCGTAGCTAGAACCACGTCCCGGGACCGGTCGCCGTGAGCAGGCTGGACAGATCCGCCGAGACCGGGATGACCGACTCTCCCGCCAACTCGCCGTATCGGCCCCCGTGGAACAGCAACGGTCGGCGCTCACTCTCCGCCGGCCCGGCCTCGACCACCCGGCCGATCAGAAGGTCATGATCGCCCGTCTCCACCTGACGCTCGAGCGTGCATGCGAACCATGCCGGGGCATCGGTGAGCACCTGATGCCCACTTCTCGTCGTCGTCATCGGGATGTGCTCGAACTTGTCCTCGGCTTTGCTACCGGCCATCGCCGACACCGCCTCGTCCCCCTCGCCCAACACGCTCACCGCGAACCGACGGTCCGCCACGAGATGCCGCAGGGTTCGGGAGGTCTTCATCGCCGAGATGAGCACCAGCGGCGGCTCCAGCGAGACCCCCATGAAGGACTGGCAGGTCATCCCCACCGTCCCACCGACGGCGTCGCGGCCGGTCACCACGCACACACCCGTGCCGAAACGGCCCAGCACATCACGCAGCGCCCGGGTGTCGGAGAGATCAATCGTCGTGTTCATGCCCCAAGGAGTACCGGTGCAAGAACACCCGAGCCGGCCCCGATTTCCGGTCACCGGAAATCCATAGTGATCCACGACACATCCTCGGCCACAGTGGTGCCATCACCCCAGGCGGTCCGCCGCCACTGCACCGAAAGGCCCCCCGATGACCGGAACACTCCTCACCGCCGACTCGGTCCTCCCAGCAGTCACCGCCGACCGCGAGGCCCTCTTCGCCGAGGGGCTCGAGGCCGACGAGCTCGGTAAACTGCCCGACACCACCGTCGCCCGCATGAAGGAAGCCGGAGTTATCCGCATGCTCCAGCCCCTCGAGTACGGCGGGATGGAGGCGACGCCGCGGCAGTTCGCCGAGACCGTCATGGGCATCGCCGCGATCAATCCGAGCGCCGGGTGGGTCGCCGGCATCGTGGGCGTGCACCCATGGCAGCTCGCAATGGCCGACAAGAGCGTCCAGGACGACGTCTGGGGCACCG
Source organism: Dietzia sp. NPDC055877 (assembly GCF_053615975.1). NCBI lineage: Bacteria > Bacillati > Actinomycetota > Actinomycetes > Mycobacteriales > Dietziaceae > Dietzia > Dietzia sp. NPDC055877. Next base: position 53,805 of record NZ_JBSHCV010000010.1, read on the forward strand.
ATCCCGACACCTGGATGGCCTCACCGTACATGCCCAACGGCATCGCCATCCGCGTGCAAGGTGGCTATCGCATGTCCGGTCGCTGGAGCTTCTCCTCCGGCACCGACCACTGCACGTGGGCCTTCCTGGGCGCCATGGCCCACGACGCCGACGGCAACATGGAACTGCCACCCCGCATGCTGCACGTCGTGATCCCCCGCACGGACTACGAGATCATCGCTGACTCCTGGGACGTCGTTGGCCTCAGGGGCACCGGCTCCAAAGACCTCGTGGTGCAGGATGCCTTCATCCCCGACGAGCGCGTCATGGAGTACGACCACCTCATCGACGGCTCCCAGGTGGCGGGCGCGGGGCTCGAGCAGACGCTGTACCGCATACCGTGGTCCTGCGCGTTCCCCCTCGGCATCACCGCCGCCACTGTCGGCATCAGCGAGGGACTGCTCGCGTGCGCCCGCGAATACCTCGAGGAGCGCGTGGGCGCCCAGGGCACCGCCATCAAGGACGACCCCTACGTCCTCTACCAACTCGGGGAATCCGAGGCGAAGATCTACCAGGCCCGTCATTCGCTCATCGCCAACGCCGAAGAAATCTGGGACATAGTGGCCCGAGGCGACGAAGTGAGCTTCGCCAGGCGCGCGCAAGGCCGCCGTACGCAGGCCGAGGCCGCATGGACCGCCGTGCGCGCCGTCGACAACATCTACGCCCGGTGTGGCGGCACTGCCCTGCGCATGGACAAGCCGATGCAGCGCTTCTGGCGTGACGCGCACGCCGGCCTCCACCACGCCATCCACGTGCCCAGCACCGTGTTCCACGCATCCGCGCTCTCGAGTCTCGGCGTGGACCCCGAGGGCCCGCTCCGCGCAATGATCTGACGGCCCCGCCTGCCCGTCACCGCACACTTCTGTTCCCCCGCTTCCCGAAAGGACCGCCCCATGGGAGACATCCGCGCACTCGGCTACCTCGCCATCGACACCACCGACCTCGACCGCTGGCGCACCCTCGCCTTCGACGTCCTGGACCTGGGCGAAGGCGCCGGCTCCGACGAGAACACCCTCTACCTCCGTACCGACGAGCGCGCCCACCGCCTGATCGTCCGCCGCGGTGATGCCGACAAGCTCACCGCGATGGGCTGGGAGGTGCGTGACGAACTCGCCCTCGACCGCGTCCGCGCCGCCCTGACCGAGCACGGCGTCGCCTACCGCGACCTGTCCCATGATGAGGCCCGCGCCCGCAACGTCGACGAGCTGATCGCCCTCGACGACCCCACCGGGCAGCCGCTCGAGATCTTCCACGGCGCAGGCCTCGACCACTCGGCGGTGTCTACGAAGTTCCGTACCGAGTTCATCACCGACGAACTGGGGCTCGGCCACATCGTGGTGCCGTCCACCGACCACGAGGCGACCATCGCCTTCTACCGCGACGTCCTGGGCTTCCACACCCGCGGCGCCTTCCCGTTCCCGCCCATGCCCGGCATGCCACCGCTGCGCATCCAGTTCATGGGCGTCAACCCGCGCCACCACAGCTTCGCGGTGATGCCCTCGCCGCAGATGGGCCCCGGGATCGTGCACATCATGCTCGAGGTGGCCGAGATGGACCAGGTCGCCCAAGCCATGGAGCGCACGATCGAGCACGGGTTCTCGATCTCCTCCACCCTCGGCAGACACACCAACGACAAGATGGTGTCCTACTACCTCCGCGCCCCCGGCGGGTGGGATATCGAGTTCGGCTACGACGGCCTCACGGTGGACGAGAACAGCTACCTGCCACAGCTCATTGCCGCCGACAGCTACTGGGGCCACGACTGGTCCGGCAGCGAGCCGCTCGCCTGCACCATCCCGCTCGACGACCCCACCGCCGAGACGGTGGCTGACGACCTCGCCGAGCCCGTGGTCGAGAACGCCTGACCCGGCTCCGGGCGACTGCTCGGCCCGGCTCCCTCACCAGCCGCGTCACTCCAGAGCGCTGATGCTGACAAGCTCCCACTGCTTGACCGGGCCGGCCGAGCGGGCCTGGCACATGGTGAAGATCGGCTCGGAGAAGGTCTCCCGCAGTCGCACCCCGATCGGCCCGAGCGGGCCCGCGAGGGTGACGACGACGTGGCCGGCGTCGTCCACGGCGGTCACGTCCAGCGGGGCCAAGGCTTCGATGCGGTCGTCGCCGAGCAACGACCGGGCGCGGTGCTGCGCGACCTGCACCGCCGCCGGGTAGCTGCTGCGACCCCGGAGGTGGCGCGGGTCCACCCGGCCCTCGGTGTACCGGGTGATGATGTCGGCAGGATCCACCGCCAAATCGACACGGCCGTAGAAAAGACCGTGCGGCAGCACGATCATCGTCGCGGCGAACCGGTCTCCGCCCAGATGCGAGCACTCCCACGTCGCCTCCGGGTACCGCTCGGCTATCAGCGTCGTGGCGCGTCGGCCACGGACGGCGCAGCACTGGTCGTGCTTGCCGTGCGCGCAGATCGCGACCAGGGGCTCGTCGGACGGCGTGCCCGCGGAGCCGTCGAGGGGAATCTCCGCATAACCGTCGGGCCCGTCCACCTCGCCCCACCGCAGGGACTCCTGTCCGGGCCGGGCATCGGCCAGTGCCCACCGCCAACGCCGCTGTTCGGAGCGCTTACCCGGGCGACGGATCGCGGCCACCCGGATGTCCTCCGACTGGGCACGCCGAGCGATGCGGCGGCCCAGTTCGGGCGAGAGAAGCCCGGGCGATTCCAGCAACGCCGAATGCCCCCACGGGCCGGCGAGCTCGAGCATGAGCCACCGCATCCCGCGCGACCCCGACCCCTCGAGTGGATCGCCGCGGCGCAGCGCGGAGTCACTACACGGCTCCCAGTCCGCAGGCCTGCTCACAGTGCCACCAGTACTGCCTCCCGCAGCAGGCGGCGGAGCACCACGAGGCCGTCGTCCACATCCAGACCCGGTAGCGAGGCGGCGCTGACGGGACCGCCGTCGAGCACCGCGCGCAGAGCGGGGGCGCACTCCGCCGGGAAGGTGATCGACTTGGTGGGCAGCCGCAGGACCACCGTGGCCGAGTCGGCGGCGGCGTGAGAGTCGGCGGCGACGTCAGAATCGGCGCGGGCGGGGTCGATCGAGCCGTGGAGGCCGTCGCGCCACCGCAGGGCGGTGTCGGCATCGAGCGCGGCAAGGGCGTCGAGGGTGGCCAGCGGGCGGACCGCGGCGGGGCGCGTCAGATCGAGGTACTGCGTTGCGAGCGCGTCGCCGGCGAGCGCTCCGAGTTCTTCCTGCTTCTCGGCGATCAGCCCGGCCAGTACATCGAGGACCCGGCGGGTGTGCTCCTCGGTCCGTGCGGCGTTGACCGGGGCCAGTCCGAGCGGCAGCGACGCGCGCAACTCACCCTCCGAGGCCAGTGCCTCGATCACCGCGGTGGCGACGTCGTGTCCGGTGAAGGGGGACACGCCCACGGTGAGATGGATAGAGGTGTCACCCTGTGCCTCGGCCGAGTGGACCCAGCCCCGCGGCAGGTAGAGGCAGTCCCCCGGCTCGAGCACCGCGTCGATGACCGGGGCCTGCACCGCGCGAGCGGCGATCGCCTCGCGGTGATCGGTCCACGGCTGGTCGGGAAGCGGGTGGCGATGGACGGGCTCGTGCACCCGCCAGCGCTTGGTACCGGAGACCTGGAGGACAAACACGTCGTGCACGTCGTAATGCGGATCGAATCCCCGGTTGGCGGGCGGGGTGATGTACGCGTTGGTCTGCACCGGGTGGCCGACATCCGAGGTCATGCCGCGGACGAAGTCGATGATCGGCGGCCAGAACCGGTGCAGACCCTGCAACACGATCGTCGCCCCGGCGGCGAACTCCGTGAGTACGCCGTCGGGGTCGACCTGGTCGGGCATCAGTGCGCCGAACCCGCCGGTGCGGGTGAAGCACGCCCGGTCGACGAGCGCGCCCTCCCGCGCCATCCGGATGAACGGCGTGCGCAACCCACGTTCGGCGATGATCTCGTCGACCATCGCCGGCGTGAGCAGGTCGGAGAAGTCGCGCGGCAGGCGGGCCGCCGGACTCAGCAGGGGCTGCTGACCCCAGTAGTCCGCCGCGAACTCATCCCGGCCGCGTGCGACGCACCGCTCGAGCACCTTCGCTCAGGCCGCGCCGTCAGCGCCGCCGTCGTGCCCGTCCGGGTTGGAGCCACCGTCGGCAGTGCCCTCGCCGGCCGAGCCGTCAGCGCCGCCATCGTGGCCGCCGGGGTTCGAGCCGCCGTCGGCAGTGCCCTCGCCCGCTGACGCGGAACCGTCAGCGCCGCCGTCATGCCCGCCCGGGTTGGAGCCGCCGTCCGCGGTGCCCTCTCCCTGCGCGCCGGAGGTGGTGATGTCGTCGTCGTTGATAGCCATCTGCATTCCTCTCTTCGGTGCAGGCCCCGACCCGCACGGGGTCGAGCTGCGCGATGTCGTGCGATGTGGCCACCTGTCGAGGCTGTACGCCCGGACACGATGGGACGTGCGATTCCCACTATGGCACCGGCCCGGCGTAGGCACGACCGGTCCGGCCGCGGGCGGTGGCGCGCGGTGGCGCGCGGTGGACATCTCCTCACGGGCCGAGTAAGGACTAGCCATGGCGAACACAGCGGCAGAAGACACTGATCCCGCCGACGATTTCCCGGCGATCGAACACGACGTGGTGATCGTGGGTGCCGGATTCGCCGGCCTCTACGCCGCCAAGCAACTGGGACGCTCCGGCGTGGACGTGCTGTTGCTCGACCAGAACAACTACCACCAGTTCCAGCCCCTGCTCTACCAGGCGGCGACCGCGCAGATCGCGATCTCCACCGTGGCGCGCCCGCTGCGCGGCATACTGCATCGCCAACGGGAGCACGTGACCATCCGGACCGCGCGCGTGGCCTCCGTCGACGCCGCCGCCAAGACCGTCACCACCGACGACGGGCTGACGTACCGCGGCCGGATCCTCGTGCTGGCCACCGGGTCCGAACCCAACTTCTTCGACACCCCGGGAGCGCGCGAGCTGGCGTACCCGCTGTACTCCGTCGACGACGCCACCAGCCTGTCCTCGGCGATGCTCGGCGCGCTCGAGAGAGCCGCCGCCACCCGCGACGCCGCGGAGCGCCGGGGCACGTTCGCGGTGGTCGTGGTGGGGGCGGGCCCCAACGGTGTCGAGACCGCCGGCGCGATCGCGGAGAACATCAAGTTCGTGGTGTCGGAGTACTACTCGGACGAGTTCGCCGCCGCGCAGTGCGAGGTGCACCTCGTCGACATGGTGGACACCGTCCTGCCGCCGTTCTCGAAGCGCTCGCAGAAGTACACCCGCCGCAGCCTCGAAGAGCTCGGCGTCCGGATCCACCTGGGCAGAGCGGTCTCCTCGGTCTCCACCAGCGGCGTGGCGCTCGAGGACGGTACCGAGCTGCCGGCCGCCATCGTCATCTGGACGGCCGGGCTCAAGGCCTCCGGACTGCTCGAGCCCGCCGGTCTGACGACCGGCCGCGGCGGGCGCGTGGACGTCGAACCCGACCTCACCGCCCCCGGCCTGCCGGGCGTGTACGTCCTCGGCGACGCCGCGAACATCACCGATGCCAAGGGCCGCGCACTGCCCCAACTGGGCTCGGTGGCCAAACAATCCGGCACCTGGGCGGCCGACAACATCTGCGCGGACCTCCAAGGCCGAGCACGGAAGCCGTTCCGCTTCCGCGACATGGGCGTGATGGCCATGGTCGGCCGCGGCCACGCGATCGCGGAGATGGGCCCGCGCCGGTTCCAGATCCAGGGCATGCTCGCCTTCCTTGCCTGGCTCGGAGTGCACCTCGTCCTGCTGTCGGGCTGGTCCCAGCGTGCCGCCGCACTCGTGTCGTGGTTCCGCGACTACCTCACCCGCAGGCGCACACAGGTCGTGGTGCACCAGCCGGACGAGTACGCGCGCGCCCGACGGCAGGGCCCCACCGAGCCCGCCGCCACACCAACCACCGAATCCACGACCAGCACCACGACAGGCCCCGGGGGCGCCACCCCGGGCGAGAGGAGTCAGTCATGACGGACATCACGAACGTCACCGTGTTCGGAACCGGTGTACTCGGTTCCCAGATCATCATGCAGGCGGCCTACCACGGGAAAACCGTGACCGGCTACGACATCTCCGACGAGCTCCTGGCCAAGCTTCCGGAGCGGTGGGAATGGATGCGCGACTACTACAGGCGCGACCTGCCGGACTTCGACGAGAAGCGCTTCGACGAGGCCGTCGCCTCCATCCGCACCACCACCGACATCCCCGAGGCCGTCGCCGACGCCGACCTGGTGATCGAGGCCGTACCGGAGAACCTCGACCTCAAGAAGGACGTGTGGACGAAGATCGGCCGGAGCGCGCCCGAGAAGACCATCTTCGCCACCAACACCTCCACGCTCCGCCCCAGCGACTTCGCGGCCGAGACCGGACGGCCCGAGAAGTTCCTCGCCCTGCATTTCGCCAACCTCGTCTGGCGCTACAACACCGGCGAGGTGATGGTCGCGCAGCAGACCGACCGGAAATACTTCGAGATCGTCCTCGAGTTCGCCGCCGAGATCGGACTCGTGCCGGTGCCCGTCCTCAAGGAGACGCCCGGATACCTGCTCAACGGCCTGCTCGTCCCCTGGCTGAACGCGGGCGCCGAGCTCTACGTCAACGGCATCGCCAACCCCGCCGACATCGACAACGTCTGGCGCACCGCCACCGGCGCGCCCGCCGGCCCGTTCCAGGTCTACGACACCGTCGGCTTCAACGTCGCCGCCAACATCGCCCGCGCCTCCGGCGACCCGGCGCGGATCAAGTTCGCCGACCTGCTCCAGAAGGGCATCGACGCCGGTAAGGCCGGCCTCGGCGACGGAGAGGGCTTCTACACCTACGACTCCGACGGCAACGTGCAGGAGCCGGTCACCAGCTGGAACCACCCCTGAGCCGACGCGGGCCGCGACGCGGGAGAGCTTGGCCACATTTCTTTGCACGGCCGTGCAATCGTGCAGTGTTCCTGCAAAACTCCACGGGTCAGCACATCCCCCGACCCGAGGATCCTGCAGCATGGCGACATTTCTCTACCGCATCGGACGATCGGCCTATCTGCACAGGTGGAGGTTCATCGCCGCCTGGCTGCTGCTGATCATCGGCATGGGCACCGCCGCAGCCACCCTGTCGCAGCAGACGAGCACCACCTTCTCGATCCCCGGACTCGAATCCATCGAGACCCAGGAGGCCATGCAGGAGCGGTTCGCCGGCTCGGAGGATCAACTGCAGGCGCCCACGGGCACCGTCGTGATCCAGGCGCCCGAGGGCACGACGCTCACCGACCCCGCGGTGAGCGAGGACGTCGACGCCTTCCTCGCCGACGTCCGTGAACTCGACTACCTCACCGCGACGGACGCGATCGTCAACCCGGTCCTGGCGGCCGAGGGTATGACGCAGCAGATGACGGAGGCCAAGGCCGCGCAGGGGCTCCCGCCCGAGCAGATCGACGCCGACATCGCGGCCCTGAGCCCGTTGAGCGAGGACGAGACGACCGGCACCGTCCAGGTCGAGTTCGCAGCCGAGAGCACGATGGAAGTCGAGGCCGCCGACCAGGAGGCCTTCGCCGATCTCGTCGCCGAGTACCAGGACACGCTGACCATCGCCTACTCCGGCAACGCGTTCCAGATGAACGAGATCAGCGCGACCGGCGAGATCATCGGCATCGCCGTCGCCGCGATCATCCTCACCCTGACCTTCGGCTCTCTGATCGCCGCCGGCATGCCGCTGCTCACCGGAGTGATCGGTGTGGGGATCGGCATCGCGGGCATCTTCGCGGCCACCCGGTTCACCGACACCATCAACACCATGACGCCGACGCTGGCGTCCATGATCGGTCTCGCGGTGGGCATCGACTACGCCCTGTTCATCGTCTCGCGCTACCGCACGGAACTCGTCAAGTACATCGGTGGCAACGACCTCGAGCCGCGGGAACTGGCCGCCAAACTCAAGGAGATCGACTTCCGTCAGCGGGCCCACCTGGCCGGACTCGCCGTGGGTAAGGCCGGTTCCGCGGTGGTCTTCGCCGGGCTGACCGTCCTCATCGCGCTGGCCGCGCTGTCGATCATCAACATCCCGTTCCTCACCGCGATGGCGCTCTCCGCCGCCGCCACCGTCGCGATCGCGGTTCTCGTCGCGATCACGCTGCTACCGGCCATCCTCGGCGCAGTCGGCACCAAGGTGTTCGGCGCCCGCATCGGGGGCGTCAAGGCCCCGGACCCGGAGGACGAGAAGCCGACGATGGGCCTGACGTGGGTCCGCCGGGTGCGCGCGCACCCGATCCTCTTCGGCGCGGCGAGCATCCTCCTGCTGATCCTGCTGGCGCTGCCCGCCGTGAACCTGCGACTGGCCATGCCCTCGGACGGCACCATGGCCCCCGACACCCCCAACCGGATCGCCTACGACATCACCGCGGAGAAGTTCGGCCCCGGGCGCAACGCCCCGATGATCGCCTTCGTCGACACCCTCGCGGTCCCCGAGGAGGAGCGGACCGCGGCGTGGGCCACCGCGGCAACGGACATCCAGTCGATCGACGGCGTACGGAACGCCCAGATCATCGAGCCGAACGAGGCCGGCGACGCGGCACAGGTGCTCATCACCCCCGAGTACGGCGCCACCGACGAACGCGCCGCGGACGTGTTGGAGAGCATCCGCGGCGGGGTCGGTAATTTCGAGGCGCAGACCGGTGGCACCTACTCGGTCACCGGCGTCACCCCGATCTACGAGGATATCTCCGAACGACTCTCCGAGGTCCTGCTCCCCTACGTCGGCATCGTGCTCGCACTCGCGTTCCTGCTGCTCATGCTCGTCTTCCGGTCCATCTGGGTGCCGTTGATCGCCGCGCTGGGCTTCGCCCTGTCGGTGGCTGCCACCTTCGGGCTCACGGTGGCGATCTGGCAGGAGGGCTGGCTCGGGATCATCTCCGATCCGCAGCCGGTCATCAGCTTCCTGCCGATCATGCTCATCGGCATCGTGTTCGGCCTGGCCATGGACTACCAGGTCTTCCTGGTCACCCGGATGCGCGAGGGCTGGGTCCACGGCAAGACCGCGCACAACGCGGTCTCCAACGGGTTCAAGCACGGCGCCCGCGTGGTCACCGCCGCCGCACTGATCATGATGAGCGTCTTCGCCGCCTTCATGACGATCGACGAGCAGTTCATCAAGGTGATGGGCTTCGCCCTGGCGGTCGCGGTGTTCTTCGACGCCTTCATCGTCCGCATGACCATCATCCCGGCCGTGATGTTCCTGCTCGGCGAGAACGCCTGGAAGATCCCGCGCTGGCTCGATCGGATCCTGCCTTCCGTCGACGTCGAGGGCTCCGCCCTGGAAGAGAAGGACGACGACGACAACGTCGCCGGTGGACCGCACGAGTCCCGGGACGCCGTCGCCGCCGGACGCCACTCCTCGATGACGGTGGCCGACCAGTCTCCCGCCGCCGGGAAGCACGAGGACCGTGGCGAGACCTCCGACGGGGGTGCCGGGAGCCGGCAGCGTGACTAGTCTGCGCGAGCGCAAGAAGGCCGACACCCGGACACGGCTCTCGGTGGCGGCGGTGGAACTCCTCGTCAGCCATGGCGTGGAGGGGGCCACCGTCGCCGCCATCGCCGAACGGGCCGGCGTCTCCACGCGGACGTTCCACAACTACTTCGCCCGCCGCGAGGACGCGTTCCTGTACTTCGTCCGCGAACAGGTCGCGCGGTGGGCGAAGCAGGTGGAGAACGCGCCCTCTGACATGTCCGCACTGCGCATCCTCCACGGCATCCTCAAGGAGGCCTACACCCGGCCCGAGGACGACATCGTCGCCCTCGGAAACCTCGCCGTACTCGGTGAGCGGATCGGGTTCGTCCTGGGTCCGGAGAGGCGACCCGACATCGAGGACATCCTCGGCCCTCTGTACGAATCGGTCCGTCAGCGCATACAGAACGGAACCGAGTTCCGCGCCCGACTCACGGTGGATCTGAGCATGGCCGCGTGCGGCGCCACGCTGAGGAAGCACGCGACACGGCAACGCGAGGGCGACTCCTCCCTGGCGGGTCTGCTCGACGAGGCCTTCGAGGTGCTCGCTCACGGCTTCGATGGTTAGCTCCGAGGAGGCCCGGGCGTCCGGCAGCGAGACGCCGGGCCCGTGATCACGTGAGAGCCGCCGCCCGGTGTGCGATACCGAGCGGCGGCTCTCGTCGTGCGGCCGAATCCGTGTTACCCCGCTTCTCCTTCCGAGCTCTGCCGAAGCGCCTCGGTGACGGAACTGAACATCGTGGCCTTGATGGCCCCGAGGGTTTTGCGGTCCTTGCCGAGGATCGGCCGCAGACGCTCCACCGCAGCCGTGATGACCTCCGACTCCGGCGCCGTCGCGTCCACGAGTCCGGCCTCGCTGGCCTCCGGGCCGGGGTAGCGGTGTCCCGTGCTCATCGCGGCGATGGCGGTCTGCGGGGTGGTCTTGGCCTGGATGAGCGCGGCCATACCGACGGTGAACGGGATGTTGATGTCGACCTCCGGGAAGCAGAAGTAGCCCCGGTCGGCCCGCATCACCCGGAAGTCGTGGGCCATGGCGAGCATGGCGCCGGCCCCGAAGGAATGCCCGTTGACGGCGGCGACCGTCGGCAGGGAGAACGTCAGGACGCGGCTGAACAACTGCTGGACCCGGTCGACGTACCAGTCGAGTCGATCCGGGTTGGCCATGAGCCACTCCAGGTCCAGACCGTTCGAGAAGAACTTGCCGGAACCGGCCGTGACCAGTCCTCTCGCGGAGGTCTCCACCTCGTCCAGTCGGGCGTTCACGGCGTCGAGGAAGTCCGGGGACAGACGATTCTCGTCGTGTCCGAGCGTCAGGACGGCGACGTCCTCGTGCCAGCTCAGTGTGGGGGTCATTGGTGGTGGTCCTCTCTGTCGATGAAATCGGGGGATCCGGCCGGGTCTGCCGGTCCGCGTGCGTCGAGTGGCGGTCCCAGGGCGAGCACGGCGCGCACGCAGGCGGCGATCCGCTGGCGGGCCGACGTGTCCGGGTCCCGGCGTCCGCGGAGCAGCAGTGCGGTCGGTAGTTCCACGACGCAGTCCCTCACGACGTCAACGCAGGCCCGGTCGCCTCGGCCCCACAGATCGCTGGACAGCGCCACGAACAGGTCGGTGAGCTCCTCGTCGAGACCGTCGAGTTCCGCAGCCAGGTCGTTGGGCAGGTCGGCGGACCCGAGGAGCTCCGTCCGGCTGACCGCGAGCAGGAACCGCCCCGATTCCGGGCGCTCCGTGAGGAACCGTGCGGGGGCATCCGCTGCAGCGACCACGGCGTCGATTGCCGCGTCGACCACCGCGCCGACCGCGGCCGTCGACCCCGGGTCCGGCTCTTGGCTGCGCGTTATGCCAGGCGCCCGGGCGGCCCGCACCATGTCCTGCTGCAGGGCGAGAAACCGCCGGGCCGCGCGGAGCCAGACACGCCCGACCAGACCCGCTCGTGAGCCGAACGCGTTGTAGATGGCGCCGTTGGAGACCGACGTCAGATCGGAAATGGCGCGAACCGTGACCGCAGCGGGGCCGGACTCCACGGCCAGCCGCTCCGTGGCGTCGAGCAGCCGGTCGAGATCGTGGACCCGTGGGCGAGGCATGCGTCAGACAGTAACAGAGCGACTGCTCTCAAACGGTCAGTAGCCGGGCTACCGACCGGTCCCCCGGCACGGCGCGGACACCGCCCCGCGGACAGACGAGAGAGCCGCCGCCCGGTACGGATACCGGGCGGCGGTTCTCTTCACGGGGGGACGGGGCAGGCCTCGTCGTCGTCGTCCCCTCGGTCCCTCGTTTCCCCCCGTCCTCCCCGTCGGCCCAACGAGAAAGGCGTACCGCGCACGTGCCTCTCGGGCGATGTGCGTGGAACGCTCTTGGCGACGCTCGAAACGCTACTTGGCCAGCAGCTCCGCGATCTGGATGGTGTTGAGCGCCGCACCCTTACGCAGGTTGTCGCCCGAGACCACCAGGTTGAGCCCCTTGTTGCCCTCGATCGACTGATCCTGACGGATGCGACCGACCAGCGACTCGTCGATGCCCGCGGCCTCGAGCGGCGTCGGCACGTCCACGACCTTCACACCCGGGGCCTTCGACAGCAACTCGCGCGCCTGCTCCGGCGTGATGTCCTCGGCGAACTCGGCGTTGATGGTCAGCGTGTGGCCCGTGTACACCGGCACGCGCACGCAGGTGCCCGCCACGGGCAGCCCCGGGATGTCGAGGATCTTGCGCGACTCGTTGCGCAGCTTCTGCTCCTCGTCGGTCTCCTCGGAACCGTCGTCGACGATCGCGCCCGCCAGCGGCAGCACGTTGAACGCGATCGGCGCCACGTACGGCCCCGTCTCTCCGGCCTGCAGCGCGCTGCCGTCGTGCACCAGCTCGTGCCCGGCCGCCACATTGTTGGTCACCTGGTCGTTGAGCGTGTCCACGCCGGCCAGCCCCGAGCCCGACACCGCCTGGTACGTCGACACCACGAGCCGCTTCAGCCCCGCCGCGTCGTGCAGCACCTTGAGCACCGGCATCGCGGCCATGGTGGTGCAGTTGGGGTTGGCGATGATTCCCTTGGGGGGGTTCTTGGCCGCGCCCGGGTTCACCTCGGAGACCACCAGGGGAACGTCCGGGTCCTTGCGCCAGGCGCTGGAATTGTCGACGACGACGGCGCCGGCAGCCGCGAACCGGGGCGCCTGCTCCTTGGACATCGTGCCGCCAGCCGAGAAGAGGGCGATGTCGATGCCCTGGAGCTCCTCATCGGTGGTGGCCGCGGTGTCCTCCACGACGATGTCCTCGCCCCGGAACGGCAGCGTGGTCCCGGCCGAACGGGCGGAAGCGAAGAACCGGACCTTGTCGGCCGGGAAGTCCCGCTCCTCGAGCAGGGCACGCATGACGCGCCCCACCTGGCCCGTGGCTCCGACTACGGCGACAGTGGTCATCTGCGAGGTCAACTCCTGAAAGTCTTGTCGTCCCGGCCCGTCGCGGACGGGTGCTCCGTCCTGCGCTCGACCGACCGGCGAGCCACCATCCTACCGACCCCGCGCCTACCGATCCGAGGCGTGCGTCACGGGGCCCGACGGCGGCGCCGAGCAGCGCCCCGTCAAGAAGCGGGTTCGGCGCGTCAATAAGCGGGTCCGGCCCGCATCGCGCGAGAAGGTGGTGCGCCGAACCCTCTTGAGGACGGAGGGGCGTGGTGCGAAATGACGGGAACTCCTCCCTCGGACCGAATCATCCACAGGCCCTGAACTCTCCACAAGCCATGCCCATTCGGGCCAGCCAGGACGGGGTGGTGGCGTCGTCGTCGTCGATCCTTGTCCCATGCGCGACTTTCGGCCACCCCAACGGACCCGCGATCTCATCCCCGACCTCGGGCGACGGCTCGGCGCGAGCGGCTACAACCGACTCCACCGGGGACTCTGGATCCCGCACGGGATCGACGAGACGGATCCGATGGTGCGGATCGCCGCGATCTCGGCACTCTGCCCCGACGCGGTGGTGACCGGCTGGCTGGCCGCCGAAGCTCACGGACACAGGGGCGCACCGCGCGACTACATCGACGAGTTCGCCTGTGGCACACGACGTGTCGACAGGCCCGGGATGATCGGACGCCAGTACACGATCCCGCGCGAGCACACCGGGACACTGACGTTCGGCTCCGCCAGGCTCGGCCGGATAGCCTCGCCGGCGTGGGCCTTGTTCGACATCGCACGGCGGGACGATCCGACCAACGCGGTCATCGCACTCGACGGATCGCCGAGAATCGGCGTCGATCCCGAGCGAGATGTCAGACCGCTCGCAGAGACCCCGCGACGCCTGCCGGGCAAGCGGCGGGCCCTCGCTGCGCTCGAACTCTGTGACACCGGGGCCATGGACTCTCCCTGGGAGACCCGCACCCGACTCTTCTTGCACAAGCACGGATTCGAGGGTTTCGAGACCCAGGTGTCGATTCCCGGACTCCCCTACAGGCTCGACCTGGGGAATCGGCGACTGAAGATCGCGGTCGAGTACGACGGCGAGTATCACCGGGCGCCCGACCAGCACGCCAGGGATCTGACGCGATGGAATCGGATCCGCAAGTTCGGCTGGCTGCACTACCCGGTGACCACCACGATGATCACCCGCGACGAGCATCAGACCGCCGCCGACATCCGGCAGGGCGTCAGAGCTCGCGAGGGCGATCCGCCGAGCGCGACGGGGTGAACTACCCGGGCTGCCGGGCCGGGGCAGCCAACCCGGACGTGGCCACGCCAACGAGCAGAGGGTTCGGCACACACGCACTCGAGCGATGTGGGCCGAACCCTCTGATGGACGGGCCGCCATGGGACGGGCCGCCGTAGGCCGCGCCGCCGTGGAACGCGCCGCCGTGGGACGGGCTGCCGTGGAACGCGCCGCCGTGGGACGGGCTGCCGTGGAACGGGCCGCCGTAGGACGGGTTGCAACGGGACACCGCCCCAGCCCGCCGAAACCTAGCGGCCGGTGCCGGCGTAGACCTGCGCCTCCTCCTCGCCACCGAGCTCGAAGGCGTCGTGCAGCGCGCGCACGCAGTCGTTGAGTTCCTCCTCGCGGACGAGCGCCGAGATCCGGATCTCCGAGGTGGAGATGAGCTCGATGTTGACGCCCGCCGCGGAGATGGCCTCACAGAACGTCGCGGTGACGCCCGGGTGCGACTTCATCCCGGCGCCGACGAGGGACACCTTGCCCACGTTGTCGTCGTAGAGCACCTGGTCGATGCCCAGCTCGTCCTTGGCCTTGGTCAGCACCTCGGTGGCCTTGGCGCCCACCTCGAGCGGGCAGGTGAAGGTGATGTCGGTTTTACCGGAGGAGCGCGACACGTTCTGCAGGACCATGTCGATGTTGATCTCTGCGTCGGCGACCATGCGGAACACCTTGGCGGCGTAGCCGGGCTGGTCGGGGATGCCGACCACCGTGATCTTGGCCTCCGAGGCGTCGTGTGCGACTCCGGTCAGCAGTGCGTCTTCCACGGGGATGTCCTCCACATTTCCCGCCACGAGCGTGCCGGGGTCGTTCGAATACGAAGAGCGGACGCGCAGCGGCACCTGGTTGCGGCGCGCGAACTCGACGCTGCGCAGGTTGAGGATCTTGGACCCGACGGCCGCCATCTCCTGCATCTCCTCGTACGAGATGGTGTCGAGCTTGCGGGCGTTGGGCACGATCCGCGGGTCGGCGGTGTAGATGCCGTCGACGTCCGAGTAGATCTCGCACACGTCCGCGCCGAGCGAGGCGGCCAGGGCCACCGCGGTGGTGTCGGAGCCGCCGCGTCCCAGCGTCGTGACGTCCCGGGTCTCCCTCGACACTCCCTGGAAGCCGGCGACGAGCGTGATCTTGCCCTCGTCGAGCGCCTCGCGGACGCGGCCCGGGGTGATGTCGATGATCCGGCTGTTGCCGTGCCGGGTGGTGGTGATGATCCCGGCCTGCGACCCGGTGAACGAGTACGCCTCCATCCCGAACGAGCTGATGGCCATCGCGAGCAGCGCGTTGGAGATCCGCTCACCCGAGGTGAGCAGCATGTCCATCTCGCGCTGCGGCGGCGACGGGCAGACCTGGTCCGCCAGGTCCAGCAGCTCGTCGGTGGTATCTCCCATCGCCGAGGCGACCACCACTACGTCGTTCCCGGCCTTCTTCGTATCCACGATCCGTTCGGCCACCCGTCGGATCCGTTCTGCGGACTCCACGGAGGAGCCGCCGTACTTCTGCACTACCAGTGCCACGCGGTCACACCCTTCCGGTGCTGATCGGCTTTTTCCGGTGTTGTTCGGCCTAACGCGTGCCCACTTTACGGGAGGTGTTTACTCGTCATAGATGACGGAAACCTGGGCGGCAGTTCTCCTGGCCCTCGCGTCCGCCCTCAGCCAGGCCCTCGGGACGGTGATGCGCCACCGGACGATGGACCGCGCGGGGGGCCGGCTCGAGGGCCGGTTCGGCGTTCTCGCCAGCCGTTATTGGTGGTCGGGGATGCTCATCAGCCTGGCCGGTTTCGCCTTCCAGGGCCTGGCGCTGGCGTTCGGTTCGCTGATCCTCGTCCAGACGATCTCGGTCACCTCACTCATCTTCGCGTTGCCGCTGGGCGCGTGGATGAACCACCGCCAGGTGTCCAAGACGGAGTTGTTCTGGGGCCACGTGCTGACGGCGTGCGTGATGGTGTTGGTGATCTTCGGCCGCCCGACCGGGGGTGAAGCGCATCCGACCTTCTGGGAGTGGGTGCTGGCGTGTGTGGGTGGTCTCGTCGTCGTCGGGATCCTCCTGCGCTTCGCGCGGCGCCGGCACTCCAACGGGGGCCGCGCGGTGCTGTTCGGCGTGGCGGGCGGCGCGGCGTTCGCGTACGTGGCGCTGTTCACCAAGGGCGTGACGCAGCGCTGGCACGAGGGTGGCGCGTGGGAGGTGGCCACGACGGGCGAGGTGTACGCGCTGGGGGTCGCGGCGGTGGCGGCGTTGACGTTGCAGCAGATGTCGTTCGAGGCGGGCGCGGTGCACCAGGCGGTGCCGGCGTCGACCGTCACGACGCCGGTGATCTCGCTGGTGTTGGGCGTGCTGGTGTTGGGCGAGCGGTTCCAGGTGGACGGCGCGCACCTGGTGTTGCTGGCGGTGACGCTGGCGGTGATGGCCGTGGCGACGGTCGCGCTGGCCCGCAAGGAGGTCGGCCCGGGGCCGCCCGGGGCCGGCCGTGTCGCCGTGGCGGGTGGTCAACGCGGCGCCGACGTGAGCGGAGACGGCGCCGTGGGTGGAGACGGTCCCGCGGCGGATGGCGACCTTCACGACCACGACGACGACAACGCCGCCACCGCCTGAACACGCACTGAGCAGATCGCCGAGGCGGGACCGCACGGTCCCCACCGCCTGCATGTCTCACATACACTAAATTTTATGCGCCTCACACGCCCCTGTGGCACCGTAAGCACCATGAGTCACACGCGCCCCGCGCGCCTGGGCCGGCTCGCCGCTGCAGTCTCGGCCGTCGGCGCTGTCGTCGTCGGCACCCTCGTTTCACCCGTCACCCTCACGGCCCCCACCGCCGGCGCGGTGGTGGGCGGCACGACCTCCGGCGCCGCGCCGTGGGCCGTCCAGATCACCACCTTCCACGGCATCCCCGGAACGCCCTGTTCAGGCGTGGTGATCGACCCGTTCTGGGTGGCCACCGCCGCGCACTGCGGCCCGGCCGACCCGCGCGCGTTCACCCTCGGCTTCGGCACCATGGGCACCGTTCCGGGCGGTTTCGCCGAGACCGCCTCGCTCGCGAACCCGACCATCGTCGGCGGGTTCGGGTCCCTGGACACCGGCAGCCTCGGCCGACACACCCCGGCGGCCGCCTACCACGCGCCGGCCGGCGACCTGATGCTCCTCAAGCTCCGCCACCCCGCGCCCTCCCCGGCCGTGCTGCGCGCCGGCACCGACCCCGCGCCCGGCGCGATCCTGCGCTTCCACGGCTTCGGCGGCGTCGCGCCCGGTCCGCAGGCGCCGCGCTCGGCCGAGGTGCTCACCGGCCTGACCCGTCTCGAGCGGATGGAACCCCGCGGCGGTTCCTGGATCGGCCGCTCCCACACCATCCAGGGAGGCTTCGGCTTCGGCGACTCCGGCGGGCCCGTCTTCCACGGTGACCGCCTGGTGGGCATCCACTCCGGCTCCGACCACGCGCGCCGCCGGGCGGACGGCACCAACCCCGCCTGGTACGAGTCGATCCCCGCGCAGAACGGCTGGATCAACTGGATGATCGCCCATCGCTGATGCCGTTCACAGGAGCCGGCGGAGCCCGCCCACCCGTGCCCACCACCACATCGCCATGTCGAACCGCCGCGGTTTTTGTCACACTGATCAGATGACCCTGCCGGAGCTCGTGATCCGTCGAGCCTCACGCGCCGACGTCGACCTCGTGCTGTCCGCCGGCGACCTGCTCGCCACGCCGCCCACCGCCGAGTGGACCCAGGACTTCCTCGACCGCGGCTCGAACATGCTGATCCTGGCCGTGTACGAGGATGTTCCGGTAGGGATGCTCGTGGGCGTGGAGACCGGACACCTGGGCGAGAGCCCCGACCTGTTCGTCTACGGGATCAGGGTGCGCGAGGACCTCCGCCACCAGGGGCTGGCTCACCGGCTCGTCGACAAGGCGGTCGAGATCGCCGAGGAGGCCGGCTGCACCCGCGTGTGGGGGTCGGTCCACCGCTCGGGAGAGGAGAGCGAGCTCGGTCCCGGATCCCCGTTCCACGCGACCGACGAGGACGCCGATCCGAGCGCGCGGCCGGAAAGCACCTCCAGCCAGTCCACGACCTTCGTCATCCCGATACCGTGACGGACACCGAAACTGTGTATCGTGACGGTCATGCAGCGCGTGCTCCTTCTTGGGTGCCGCGGCGGGGCCCGCTGAGGCGGACCGGCTCCCCGTCGCGGGATCTTTTCGCGCCGGTCCGGTTCCACTGATCGCACCTCTAGGGAAGTTGAGCCCCCGAAATGAATCCCGCTGACGCTTTCGTGTCGTCGTCGTCGACCATCACTCCCCCCTCCAAGCCGGGTCGCCCCGGCCAGCCCGCCTGGAACACCCAGCGCGGTTCGTCCATGCCGTGGCACCGCTACCGGCCGTTCGCCGAGGAGGTCGAGGACGTCTCGCTGCCCGACCGCACGTGGCCGGACAAGGTCATCACCCACGCCCCACAGTGGTGCGCCGTGGATCTGCGCGACGGCAACCAGGCGCTGATCGACCCCATGAGCCCCGCCCGCAAGCGCCGGATGTTCGAGCTGCTGGTGCGGATGGGCTACAAGGAGATCGAGGTCGGGTTCCCGTCGGCGTCGCAGACGGACTACGACTTCGTGCGGGAGATCATCGAGGACGACGCGATCCCCGACGACGTAACCATCCAGGTGCTGGTCCAGTGCCGGGAGGACCTCATCCGCCGCACGTTCGAGGCCTGCGAGGGCGCGACGAACGTGATCGTGCACTTCTACAACTCCACGTCGATCCTGCAGCGCCGCGTGGTGTTCCGTAAGGACCGCGACGCGATCAAGAAGATCGCCACCGACGCCGCCGAGCTGGTCAGCGAGATCGCGCGCGACTACCCCGACACCAACTGGCGCTGGCAGTACTCGCCCGAGTCGTTCACCGGCACCGAGCTGGCGTTCTCCAAGGAGATCTGCGACGCCGTGACCGAGGTCGTGGGCGCGACCCGTGAGAACCCGATCATCATCAACCTGCCGGCCACGGTCGAGATGGCCACGCCCAACGTGTACGCCGACCAGATCGAGTGGATGCACCGGAACCTGGCGCACCGCGACGCCACCATCCTCTCGCTGCACCCGCACAACGACCGCGGCACCGGCGTGGCCGCCGCCGAGCTGGGCTTCCAGGCCGGCGCGGACCGTATCGAGGGCTGCCTGTTCGGCAACGGCGAGCGCACCGGCAACGTCTGCCTGGTGACGCTGGGCATGAACATGCTGACCCGCGGAGTCGACCCGCAGATCAACTTCTCCGACATGGACGAGATTCGTCGCACCGTCGAGTACGCCAACCAGCTGCGCGTGCCCGAGCGGCACCCGTACGGCGGCGACCTGGTCTTCACCGCGTTCTCCGGCTCGCACCAGGACGCCATCAACAAGGGCTTCGACGCCCTGCAGGCCGAGGCCGCCTCGCGCGGCGAGGATGTCGAGGACGTCACCTGGGAGGTCCCGTACCTGCCCGTCGACCCGAAGGACGAGGGCCGCACGTACGAGGCCGTCATCCGCGTGAACTCGCAGTCCGGCAAGGGCGGCGTCGCCTACATCATGAAGAGCGACTACGGCCTGCAACTGCCGCGGCGCCTGCAGGTGGAGTTCTCGCAGATCGTGCAGAACGTCACCGACTCCGAGGGTGGTGAGGTCACGCCCAAGGCGATGTGGGACATCTTCTCGCTCGAGTACCTGGACCGCGTCTCGCCCATGGAGCGCATGTCGCAGGTCCTGGTGCCCGCCGAGACCGACGACGGCGAGGACTCGATCGAGGCCGTCGTGAAGTGGAAGGGCGAGACCCGCGAGCTGCTCGGCTCGGGTAACGGTCCGCTGGCCGCGTTCGTGACCGCGCTCAACGAGATGTTCGACGACGAGGTACGCATCCTCGACTACACCGAGCACGCAATGACCGCCGGCGACGACGCCACCGCGGCCGCCTACGTCGAGGTGCAGTTCGGCAACCGCGTGTTCTGGGGGGTCGGCCGGGCCGGCTCCATCACCACCGCGTCGCTGCGGGCCGTGGTCTCCGCCGTGAACCGCGCCTACGCCGACGAGGCCGACGCGGATCCGGCGACCATCGGCAGCACCGAGGGCGCGCGCACCTGGGCGCCCTGACGGGCCGCTGGGGAGCCCGCGGAGGGCCCGAGGGGAGTCCCTTGCGCCTCATTAGTCACATGTCTCACTTCGGTAACAGAGGTCTCGATTTGGTTACGCCAAGCGCGTAATGTGGCGGCCGTTCGCGCCGATATGCATGGCGTCTGGTCAACGCAACCCGTCTGGAGTTCCTCATATGCCCGTGTCTCGCCGTGGCTTTCTCACCGCCGCATCGGTCGGGGTCGGTGCGGCGGTCGCCTCGACCGTCCGCGGCCCCCTCGCCGGAGCCAACCCGTTCGCCACCGGCTCACTCGGCGCCGCCCAGGACCTGATGCAGTCGATCTCCACCGGCAGCGGCATGGTCCAGCCCAACGGCCCGCTCGGGTACGTGGGTGTCACCTTCCCCAGCCCCGAGGACATCGCCGGACGCATCCGGTTCGCGTTCCCCGACGGCTCGGTGGGCGACTGGCAGCCGCTCGAGTTGCTGGACTCCGCCCCGGACAGCGGCAGTGTGCCGGCCTCCGAGCTCGTCGCCGCCCCGAGGGGCGCAGTGGGCTACGAGGTGGACGCGGCAGAGGGGGCCGAGGCCACCGTCTTCAGTGACGGCTCGGACCAGCGGCGCGACTACAGCCTCGGCAGCGTCGGTGCGCTCGGGCTGCCGATCATTCCGCGCGCCGCCTGGGGAGCCGGCGACGTCTCCGGCAACCGCTGGTCGCCGACCTACTTCCCCGCGCAGTCGATCACCATCCACCACACCGTCTCCGCACTGTTCGCCGACCATTCGGCCAGCGTGCGGGCGGTCTACAACTACCACGCCGACACTCTGGGCTGGGGCGACGTGGGCTATCACCTGCTCATCGACCCCAACGGCCGGATCTACCAGGGCCGCGGCGGCACTCCACTGGGCACCCCGGTCTTCCAGGTCCCGCCGGTCGCGGGCATCGCTCCGCCTGTCGTGACCGCCGGGCACGTCGGTGGGTTCAACAACGGCAATATCGGCATCGGTCTGCTCGGCAACTTCACCAGCACCCCGCCGACCGCGGCCGCCGTGGGCGCCACCATCGACTGTGTCCGCGCCCTGTGCAACGCCACTGGCATCAACCCGCGCGGCGGCATCACCTACCGCAACCCGCAGGGCGGGGCCACGCGTCCGATGCCCGCGGTCTCGGGACACCGCGACTGGGGCGGGACCGCCTGCCCGGGCAACGCCTTCTACCCGCAGATGCAGTTCATCCGCGACCACGCCGCCAACGGCTGGACCCCCCGGGCCGTCTCCTCGGCCGCGTTCGGGTCCTAAGGCACCGCTGGCGTCACCGTCGGTCCGGGGGTCGTGCCAGCGTAGTCCGTCACGCGTCTCGGCCGCTCCCCTGCAGGATCACCCAACCCGCCCGGTTGCGAATCCTGCAGGGGAGCAGTCGATTTCAACGAGGCGGATCCAGTCCTCAGTCGACATCTCGTGTTCACTCCACCGAGAACAACCCGTAGGGGACGCCGCATACTGTCGCATCGGTAAGCGGTACCCGGGCCCGCCGGTGTGCCGATCCGTCTACCGACGAGGTCCCCCACATGCGCAGTACTCGCGCCCTCTTCACGGTCGGAGCCACCGTGCTCGGCTGCCTCCTCACCGCCTCCTCACTCCCCGTCGCCGCAGCCTCGGTCGGCTCGCTCGGAGGCGGAGGCTCGCTGGGATCACTCGATGTGGGCGGCTCGCTCGGGAGCGACGAAATGCGTTTCGATCTGCAAGCTCACCGGGGCGGCCTGGGGCTCAACGTCGAGAGCTCTCCACAGGCCTTCGGTCATGCCCTCGAACTGGGCGTGACCACTCTCGAACTCGACACCCAGGTGACCGCCGACGGCGAGGTCGTGGTGACTCACGATCGCAAGCCCCGGACGGATGTCTGCCAAGACACCGAGCCCGTCGTGGCCAGCGACCCGATGTTCCCCTACACGGACCACTTCATCCACGACCTCACGCTGGAGCAGGTCCGGACCCTCGATTGTGGCTCCCTCCAGCGCCCCGGCTACCCCGATCAGCGCACGCATCCCGGGCAGCAGATGATGCTGCTGTCCGAGCTCTTCGACCTGGTCAAAGCCCATGGCGCCGACGGCCCGGACGGTGTGCGGATGAACATCGAGACGAAGGTCGAGGCCGGCGCCCCGGACGAGACCGCCCCGCGCGAGGAGTTCGTCTCGGCCGTCCACGAGGTGATCGCGGCCTCGGGCCTCGGGCAGCAGGTCACCATCCAGTCGTTCGACTGGGGCGCGTTGATGGCGATGCACGAGCTCGCTCCGTCGATCCCGCTCGTGGCCCTGACCAACCACGACTTCCTCGGAATCGGCGCCGCTGAGCCCTCACCGTGGCTGGGCGGGATCGATATCGCCGACTTCGACGGCGACGGAGTCGCAGCCGCGGCATCTATCGATGGTGTGGTCGCCTACTCGCCGGTCGCCACCCACCCCGATCAGAGCTGCACGATCGGTGCGGGCAGCTGCACGGCCTATGTGACCGCGGAGATGGTCGAGAACGCGCACGCGCGCGGTCTGAAGGTCATCCCGTGGACGGTCAACAATGCCCAGACCATGGAGTACCTCATGGACATCGGCGTGAACGGCATCATCACCGACCACCCGGACATGCTGCGCGAACTCCTCGCTGAGCGCGGCATGGAGCTGCCGCGGCAGTTCGCCCGCGAGGGCTGACGCGGCCGTCCGGGTCAGCCGCGGACGCTGAGGTCGGGTTCGCGCGTCACCCACCCCGGCCGGCTTCAGCCATACCGAGGCCCGATTTGGCACCCCACCTCGTCGAAAAGAGGATTTCGCACAGGACCACTCGGCCGTTACGGGCGAAATCCACTTATCGACGGGTGTCCGGGGGCCGGGGCGGCGGGGCGCGGGGGCCGGGCTGCGGGGCGGCGGCTAGCGGTTTGGCAGCGGGCGGGGCGAGCCCGTCAGTCGCGGGCGCGGGTGGGCAGGAACATCCCGATCACCCAGTTGACCAGGCCGATCACAATGGCGCCGAAGAACGCCGCCCAGAACCCGCTGACCACGTACTCGGCGCCGAAGAGCTGGACCGCGCCGGTGATCCAGCTGGTCAGCATGAGCATCAGCGCGTTCACGACCAGCAGGAACAGGCCGAGCGTGAGGATGGTCAGCGGCAGCGAGAGGAGCTGCACGATCGGTTTGACCACCGCATTGACCAGCGTGAACACCACCGCCACGATCAGCAACGCCGTGACGGTGGGCACGCTGATCTGATCCTCGATCGCGCCGGCGCCCGGAGCGTAGATGACAGTGGTCTCGCGCAGGGAGATCCCCGGCACGATCAGCGTGGCCACCCACAGGGCGAGGGTGTTGACGATCAGTCTCAGCACCAGCACCATCGCCGGATCAGCTCCTCACATACGAGTCCGCCACGTCGAGTGCACGGTCGAAGATGTCCAGTCCCTCGTTCGCCTCGTCCGCGGTGATGATGCACGGCGGGACGACGTGGAAGCGGTTGTAGTTCATGAACAGCAGCAGGCCGTCCTTCTTGGCCGCACCGAAGGTCTTGGCCATGGCCTCTGAAGAACCACCGTACGGGGCGAGCGGCTCGCGGGTCTCGCGGTCCGCCACCATTTCGACGGCCCAGAACACACCCAGACCGCGGACCTCGCCGATCGACGGGTGCTTCTCGGCGAGCTCGCGCAGGCGCGGACCGATGACCTCCTCGCCGATGGTGCGCGCGTTCTCGACGATCTTCTCGTCGCGCATGAGGTTTATCGTCGCGACCACCGAGGCGCACGCCAGCGGGTGCCCGGCGTAGGTCAGGCCGCCGGTGTACGGGGTCTTCTCGAAGGAGGCGGCGATCCGGTCGTGCAGGATCACGCCACCGAGCGGCACGTAGCCCGAGTTGGAACCCTTGGCGAAGGTGATGAGGTCGGGCGCCCAGTCGTCGTCGCCGGACCGGAAGTTGTCCAGCGCGAGCCACTCGCCGGTGCGGCCGAAGCCGGACATGACCTCGTCGCAGATCATGACGATGCCGTACTTGTCGCAGATCTCGCGCACACCGCGCAGGTAGTCGGCGGGCGGCACCATGATGCCGACGGTGCCGGGAACGGACTCGATGATCAGCGCCGCGAAGTGGTCCGGCCCCTCGAGGCCGATGAGCGAGTCGAGGTGCTCGAGCGCGCGGTCGCACTCCTGCTTGTCGTTCTCCGCGTAGAACTGCGAGCGGTAGAGGAACGGCGCGTGGAAGTGGACGGCCCCGGTGTTACCCATGTCGTTGGCCCAGCGGCGGGTGTCGCCGGTGAGGTTCATCGAGGTGGTGGTGGCGCCGTGGTAGCTGCGGAACGCCGAGAGGGTCTTGTGGCGGCCCGTGTGGCGGCGGGCCATGCGGATCGCGTGCTCGACGGCCTCGGTACCGGCGTTGGTGAAGAACACGCGGTTCATACCGGCGGGCGCGACCTCGGCGACGAGGCGGGCGGCCTCGGCGCGGGCGCCGTTGGCGTGCGCCGGGTTGATGGTGCACAGCTCGGCGGCCTGATCCTGGATGGCCTTGACCACGACCGGGTGCTGGTGCCCGATGTTGGTGTTGACCAGCTGCGAGGTGAAGTCCAGCAGGCGGTTGTCGTCTCCGTCGGTGAGGTAGCAGCCCTCGGCGGCGGTGATGACCATCGGGTCGGAGGCGCCCCAGGCCGACCAGGGGGCCAGTACGTGGGCGCGCTCCTTGTCGTAGACCTCGCGGGCGGCGGCGTTCTGCGGAGCGGGCACGGGCATTCCTCTCGTTCGACAGCGATGGCGATTGCCCCCATCATGACAGCCCCGGGCCGTTCCCCCGTCCTCCCGGATCCACGATGCGGAAATGCAGGCCGCACGCGCAGGCTCGGGCGCCGAGCCGGACGCCGAGCCTGGCGTCGACCCGTGCGTCCTGTCAGAAGAGCGACTCCTGCGCGTCGTCGACGGGCCGCGCCGAACCGACGGGCTGCCCGGGCGCGACGTCCGCGAGCATCTCCACCAGCCGGGCCGAGCCCACCAGCTCGAGCCCCTTCTTGCGCGCGAACGCCGCGCGGCCCCGCACCGCGTTCGGGGCGTCGCACACCGCGAGTGAGGTGCGGGACGTGATCCGGTCGGCCAGGTAGAGACCGGAGTCGACGACGAGACCGACGATCTCTTCGGGATCGCGATCCACGTCCTGGGTGAACACCACCTCCATGCCCTGGACCAGCCTGCCACCGCGCTTCAGCCGCCCGGCCGGACGCCAGAGACGGGGTGCGGCCACCGCCTCCGCCCAGACGGTGGACACCAGGAAGCCGGTCTCGGGGTGCGCGACCATCGCCTCGAGTTGACGCACGGACGGGGCCGCGCCCTTCTGGTCGGCCACCGTACGCAGGCCGGAGAACACGCCGGCCAGCACCAGCGCGTCGTCGTGCGCGTCGTGCGCGGACCGCTGCTCGACCCCGAAGTGCTCGGCGAGCGTCGCGAGTTTGAGGTCCCGGGTCGACAGGTGCAGGCGCCCGGCGAAGTCGAGCGTGCAGACGTACTGCGTCAGCGGCGGCTCCAGGCCCACCCGCCGGGCCTCGGCGGCCAGGAACGACGCGTCAAACGTGGCGTTGTGGGCCACGACCGTGCGGCCCTCCAGCACCCGGGTCAGCTCCGGCGCGATGTCCTCGAAGCGCGGTTTGCCGGCGAGCAGCGCCGGGGTGAGGCCGTGCACATGGACGGGCCCCGGATCGACTCCTGGGTTGAGCAGGCTCGTGAACTCTTCGACCACCTCGCCGTCGTCATCCACCACCACCGCCGCCACCGACAACACCCGGTCGACCGCGGGGGTCATCCCCGAGGTCTCGACGTCAACCACCACCCAGCCAGCCATGCGCTCCATCGTGGCACGCGCCACCGACATCCCCGCTTTCCCTGCGCCCGCTGTCCGGATCACTCCATGTCGGACGCGTTGGCTAGTCTCGACGCCGATCGATCAGCGCCGGCGGCCTCACGTCCGGCCCGGGCTCAGGAGGACGCCGTGTCGCGGTACCGGTCGAACACCCCTGCGGCCCTCCTGCGCGATGCCCCGGCACGGGCGCGCCGCCGCACCCGCAGCTGGATCGTCGGGGTGGTCGGCGCGTATCTGCTGGTGTGCCTGGCCGCCCTGCTGGGGGTCGCCGCGACCGCTCCCGGCGCCTCCTCGGGCTCGTCGCAGGCCGCACATCCGCGGGGGTCGGGCGTCGTTCCGGCCGCCGAGCGCGCCGCGCCGGACGGCAGGGTCGAGGACACCTCCCACGCCGTGCGGTGGCTGCCCGTCGGGTGGGCCGACGTGCGCCCGCTGCTGACCGGAACCGTCGCGCAGGCAAGCGACGAGGGCTTCGAACTGGCGGCGTGTGTGCTGGCCATCGACTCTGCCGACGAGCGGGTGGTGTGCGCCGGCAACGACGAGCCGCGCTACGCCGCCTCCGTCATCAAGGTGGCCTACGCGGTGGGCGCGCTCGAGGCGTGGGGCGGCGATCCCGAGGCCGAGACGCCATACGGCCGGCTGGGGGACCTGCTCGAGGACGCCATCACGGTCTCGGACAACGAGGCCGCCAACGTGTTGTACGAGCTGGCGGCCGAGGGACCCACGGCGCCCGACGTCGGCACCCCGATCGAGGCGATCAACGCCATCGCCGACCGCGTGGGGTTGGCCGACGAGTTCCACACCGGCGGCGCGTTCACCTACGAGTGGACCGGCGACTGGAGTCGGGTGAGCGCGCTCGGCAGCGTCGGCTACCTCAACGAGCTGGTCCGGGCCGCCGACGGTCGCGCCGAGACCGGCGAGTCCCTGACCACCCCGGCGGTGGCCCGGCAGGTGCTGGCGCTGATGCTCCAGCAGGAGCGGAACTGGAAGCTGCCGGACCGCCTGCCGTCGGGCTCGGTGGCCAACAAGACCGGCGAGACGGACACGGAGTCGCACGACGTCGCCGTCATCAACACCGCGAGTGGCCGGTACGCGGTCGCGGTGATCAGCACCTCGGACGGCATGTACTCCACCCCCGACCATCTGATGTCGCAGCTCGCCTACGACGTGGCGGACGCACTCGGCGGTGCGGCGAGGTTCTGAGCCGACTACCGGGGCGTCGAGAAATCCCGGACCCGGTCTGGCGGCCCGCACACCACCATCACGTCGCCCGGTGTGAGCACCGTGCCCTCGGCGGGCGCGGCGTATCCCCCGGCGTCTCGCTTGAGCGCCACCAGCCGCACCCCCTCGCGATCCTCCAGCGCGACCGTGTCGATCGGCGTCCCGAGCAGTCGGTCCGGTGGATGGGTCTTTGCCAGGGCCAGCTCGTCGTCGACCTGGGAGTAGTCCAACAGCGAGGCGGTGACCATGTTCCCCACCCGTCGGCCCATCTCCGCTTCGGGGAACACCACGTGCGTGGCCCCCACCCGGTCGAGGATCCGGCCGTGCGTGGCGGTGACCGCCTTGGCCCAGATGTCGGGGATGCCGAGCTCTGCGAGCAGAGTGGTGGTGAGGATGGACGCCTCGATGTCCGAGCCGATCGCCACGACGGCGTGCGTGTAGTCGGCTACGCCAGCCTGCCGTAGCGCCTCGTCATCGGTGGAGTCGGCCACCACGGCGTGGGTGAGCACGTCGGCCACGGCCTGCACCTGCTTCGGGTCGACGTCCATGGCCAGGACCTCGATGCCGCGCTCGGTAAGAGTGCGCGCCAGGGCCGTGCCGAACCGACCGAGACCCACCACCGCGACGCGACCGTGGTCGCCGCCGTGTCTGGGAAGTCCGAACATCATGTGCTCCTTCGTGCGGGACGGCCCGGGTCAACCGACCACGACCCGGTCCTCGGGGTAGTCGTAGTGGCGGTGGACGGTGCGCAGGGCCAGGCTCGTGGCCAGCGTGATGGGGCCGAGTCGGCCGATGTACATCAGCAGGATCACCAGCGCCTGCGCCTCCCCTGGGAGCGACGGGGTGATGCCGGTCGTCAGGCCGACCGTGCCGAATGCGGAGATCACCTCGAAGAGAATCTGGTCCAGCGAGTACTCGGTGATGATCGACAAGGCGAGAGTGGCGGCAAAGACCAGTCCGACGGACAGCAACGCCACGGTGACGGCCTGCCGCTGCACGTCGGGGGCGACGGACCGGCGCATGACGTGCACCTTCGCCTCCCCGCGTACCTCCGACCAGATCAGCACGGCGAGCAGCGCGAACGTGGTGACCTTGATGCCGCCCGCCGTACCGGCACTGCCGCCGCCGATGAACATGAGGACATCCGAGACCAACCAGCTCTGGGTGCGCATCTGGGCGATGTCGAGGGTGTTGAAACCGGCCGTGCGCACGGTGATCCCGTGGAAGCCCGCACCTGTGAGCTTGTCGATCACCGGCCACCCACCGATCGTCCGCTGATTGGTCCACTCCAACAGCACGAACGCCACGATTCCGACCACCATCAGCACGCCGTACGTGGCCAGGGTGAGCCGGGTGTGGACGGAGATCATGCGCCGCGCACCAGCGGTCTCGTACCGGCCGGCGAGCTGCCGACGGAGTTCGAGCAGCACCGGGAAGCCGAGGCCTCCCACGACGATCGCCGCGGCGATGGGCCAGATCACGAGCGGGTCCGTGGCGTAGGACATCAGATTGTCCGAGCGCAGGCCGAAGCCGGCATTGTTGAAGGCGGAGACCGCGTGGAACACGCCGAACCAGGCGGCCCGGCCCGGGTGCATGTCGTAGCTGAGGTGGAACCGCACGGCGAGCACGAGCGCAATGACCGCCTCCACCGCGAGCGCAGTGCGCAGGATGCCGAGGATCACGCGCCGCAGGTCGCCCAGTCCCTCGCCGCGGCGTTCGCTGAGGACCGTCAACCCCATCCGCAGGCCCAGGCGGTCGGACACGAGCATGCCCAGCAGCGTGGCCAGGGTCATCACGCCGAGTCCACCGACCTGGATGAGAAGGAGGATCACCACGTCGCCGACGATCGACCAGTGCACCGCCGTGTCGACCACCGTCAGGCCGGTCACGCAGACCGCGGAGGTGGCGGTGAAGAGCGCGGGAAGAGGCGCGGTCCAGGTGCCGTCCGCCGAGGAGACGGGCAGCATCAGCAGAAGTGTGCCCAGTACTGCGGCGGCGAGGAATCCCGCCACCACGAGGCGCGCCGGGCGTCGCGCGTCCAGCGCGGTGCCGGCTGGTCGGGGCGACGCGGTCATTCGCCGGGGGCCCGGCGTGTGTGGTGACACGAACGACGACTGTAGTCCTCCCACGACCGGTCGTAGAGTGATGCTGATCACTGCCGGTGGCGGGCACGGTGGAATGGTCATCCGTCTGTCGGCCGCGCCTGCCTAGACTCGTCGCATGAGTTCCCGCGCGCACCCCCGCCCGGCCTTGTCCGACGCGCCCCCCACGGCGCTGACCGCGCGCGGCCGGGCGGCCGTCGCGGCGAGCCGGCTGGCGACGTGGGCGTCGCGGGTGTCGGGCCGCGGGTCGGGCGGGATGATCGGCGGCCTGGTCGCGCTCAAGCTCGATCCGGGCCTCATGGCGCAGCTCGCCGCAGGGCGGCGGTCGGCGCTGGTCACGGGGACCAACGGCAAGTCGACGACGACGAGAATGCTCACCGCCGCGCTCGCCACCACCGGCCCGGTGGCGTCCAACGCCAATGGCGACAACATGGACGCCGGGATCGTGTCGGCACTGAGCGCCGACCGCACTGCCCGACTGGCGGCGATCGAGGTCGACGAGTTGCACACGCCGGCGGTCGCGGAGAACACGCGTCCCGAGGCGATCGTGCTGCTCAACCTGAGCCGCGACCAGCTGGACCGGGTCGGGGAGATCAACTCGATCGAGCGGCGGCTGCGGGCCGGGGTCGCGGCGCAGCCGCAGGCCACGCTGGTCGCGAACTGCGACGACGTGATGATCACCTCGATCGCCTACGACAATCCGTCGGTGGTGTGGGTGGCCGCTGGCGCTCCGTGGTCGGGCGACTCGGTGAGCTGCCCGCGGACCGGCGAGCCGATCACCCGCACCGTCGATGGGACTGGCGCGGTGCGCTGGCGGTCGACGGCGCCGCTGCCGGACGGGCGCGAGTTCGCGCGGCCGGAGCCGGACTGGTGGGTCGACGACGAGGCCATCCACGGGCCGGACGGGTTCTCGGCGCCGATGCGTCTGGCGATCCCGGGGCGGGCCAATCGCGGCAACGCGGCCCAGGCCGTGGCCGCGGCGGTGGCGATGGGTGCGGACCCGGCCGCCGCCGTGCGGGCGGTGGAGGGCGTCGACGACGTCGCGGGCCGCTACTCGACCGTGGACGTGGACGGGCGCGCCGCGCACCTGCTGTTGGCCAAGAATCCGGCCGGCTGGCAGGAGGCGCTCGGCATGATCGACACCTCCGCCGACGGTCTGGTGATCGCGGTGAACGGTCAGACCGGCGACGGCGTGGACTTGTCCTGGCTGTGGGACGTGCGCTTCGAGAGTTTCGAGGGCGTGTCCGTGTACGCCTCGGGTGAGCGCGCCGCCGATCTCTCGGTTCGGCTGACGTACGCCGGGATCGACCACGTGCTCGAACCGGATCCTCTGGCCGCGATCCGGCGGTGCCCGGCCGGCCGGGTCGAGGTGCTGGCCAACTACACGGCGTTCCGTGACCTGGGCCGGGCGATCGCCGCGGCGGGATTCGGCCCCGCCGCCTCTGACGCGAAGGAGCAGCAGCGATGACCGACGACCAGAGCATTCCCCGCCCGGCCGAAGCCCGCGGAGCTGACGCCGGCGCGGCCCCCTCGCCATCCACCGTCTCCCCGCTCGACACCGTCTCCCCCGCCTCGCAGCGGCCCACCGAGTCGACGGTACGGATCGGGCTGGTGTTGCCGGATGTCATGGGAACCTACGGCGACGACGGCAACTCCCTCGTCCTGCGCCAGCGTCTGCGGTGGCGGGGCTACGACGCCGAAATCGTGCGGATCACCCTCGACGACGAAGTCCCCGACTCCTGCGATCTCTACACGGTCGGCGGCGGAGAGGACTCTGCACAGAAGTTGGCCTCCCGGCACCTGACCGGGTCGCCCGGCCTGCAGCGTGCGGTCGAGCGTGGCGCTCCGGTGCTTGCGATCTGCGCCGGGATGCAGGTGTTCGGCGAGTGGTTCGTCGTCTCGGACGGCTCCCGCGCGCCCGGCCTCGGCTTGCTCGACATCACCACGTCGCCGCAGGCGAGCCGGTCGATCGGCGAACTGGCGGTCGAGCCGCAGCTCGACGGGCTGTCGCAGCCGTTGACGGGTTTCGAGAACCACATGGGCGCCACCGTCCTCGGCCCTTCAGCCAAGCCGCTCGGCCGCGTCATTTCCGGCGTCGGCAACGGCATCCCGGCCGACTCTTCCGACGTTGACGGTGCCGCCTCCGGCCGTGGCGCCGGCCAGCGGGTCGAGGGCGTGGTGCAGGGATCGATCATCGCGACCTACATGCACGGCCCCGCGCTCGCCCGGAACCCCGAGCTGGCGGATCTACTTCTGTGCCGGGCGCTGGGCGTGGACTCGCTGCCGTCCGTCGACATCGCCGCCGTGGAACAGTTGCGTCGCGAGCGCATGGCGGCCGCCCGGCGGTGATCTGCCGGCCCGCCCCGGCTCGAATCGACGACGGGGGTGAGCGGACGCTCCGGGTGACCGATCCCGGGTGCCGCTGAGCCGCGCTGACCTACCCTCTGGAACATGTGTGATCACCACGGCCCAGCATCCCTTACCGGCACCGTGACCCCTCCCGATCCCGCGGTCGAGGCAGCGCAGGTGCGCGCGCTGTGGGAGCCGCTGGGCCTGCCGGGCATCATCGACGTCCACACGCACTTCATGCCGAAGAACGTGATGGACAAGGTGTGGGATTACTTCAGTGCCGCCGGGCCGAAGATCGGCCGCCCGTGGCCGATCACCTACCGGGAGGCCGAGGACGCGCGTGTCGAGCGTTTGCGCTCCTACGGGGTGCTGGCGTTCTCGTCGATGCTCTACCCGCACAAGCCGGAGATGGGCGCGTGGCTCAATTCGTGGTCGGCGGAGTTCGCGTCCCGCCACCCCGACTGCCTGCACACGTCGACGTTCTTTCCCGAGCCGAGTGCCGGGGACTACGTCCGCGACGCGATCGACGCCGGCACGAGGGTGTTCAAGTCCCACATCCAGGTGGGCGAGTACGACCCTCGCGATCCGCTGCTCGACCCGGTGTGGGGGCAGCTGACCGAGGCGCAGGTGCCGACGGTCATCCACTGTGGCGGCGGCCCGGTGCCGGGGACGTTCACGGGGCCGGAGCCGATCGCCGCGGTGCTCGAGAGGTTCCCGACGCTGCCGCTGATCATCGCCCACATGGGGATGGGCGAGTACTCGGAGTTCCTGGATCTGACCGAGAAGTACCCGAACGTCTACCTGGACACGACCATGGCGTTCACCGACTTCGTCGAGGAGACCCTGCCGTTCCCTCCGGCGGAACGCGGACGGCTCGCGGACCTGGGTGACAAAATCCTGCTGGGGACGGACTTCCCGAATATCCCGTACCCGTACGCCGAGCAACTCGAGGCCCTGATCGGGCTCGGGCTGGGCGAGGACTGGCTACGGGCGGTGTGGCACGGAAACGCCGCCCGGCTGTTCGACCTCTGACGGGGCCCGGCCCGGGTAGCTGATGTCCGGGCCGGTCCCCGAATCCTCCTCGGATGCCTCCGCGGGAGCTGCCGACGACTCAGCCGACGACGCGACCGGCGACCGGGGCGGGGTGTCCATCTGTTCGGGCTGGAGGACACCGCCCGCGCGGGCGACGGCCTGGCCGGGGGTTCCGGAGAGGATGCGCCGCCCGGACAGCGCGCTGCCCAGGGTGAGCTCGTCGGCGAACTCGAGGTCCGCCCCCATCGGTAGGCCGGAGGCCAGGCGGGACACCACGAGATCGGGGAACGGACGCAGCAGCCGGGCGAGGTACGTGCTGGTCGCCTCGCCCGTGGTGTTGGGGTCTGTCGCGATGATGATCTCGGCGATCTCGGCACCCTCGAACTCCTGGCCGACGCGGCGCATCAGTCCGGCGATCCGCAACTCGTTGGGTCCGATTCCGTTGATGGGATCGAGTGCGCCGCCGAGGACGTGGTACAGCCCGTGGAACTCGCGCGTCCGCTCGATGGCCTCGATGTCCTTGGGCTCTTCGACGACGCACACGAGGCTGGGGTCGCGGCGGGGGTCGGAGCAGATGCGGCAGCGTTCGGCGGCGGCGACGGTGCCGCAGATCTCGCAGTAGGTGACGCCCTCGACGACGGCCTGGAGTGCCGAACGGAGGCGCTCGACCGACTCCGGCTCGGCCTGCAGCAGGTGGAACGCCAGGCGTTGTGCCGACTTCGGACCGATGCCCGGCAGCTTGCCGAACTCGTCGATCAGATTCTGAACCGGTCCTTCGTACATCGCGCTTCCCGTGATCTTGCTGTCCCGGCGGCGAGAACACCGTCGGGTTGCGGGGCCCGGAACATTCCGGGCCCCGCGGGCTCACATTCCGAGGCCGCCCATCATGTCACCGAGGCCGCCGCCGGAGGCCAGCGGGCCGAGGCGGGTCTCGGCGAGCTGCTGGACCTTGACGTGAGCGTCGCCGAACGCGCCGACGAGAAGGTCCTGCAAGGTGTCGACATCCTCCGGGTCAACGACCTTCGGGTCGATCGCCACGCCGGTGACCTCACCCGTGCCGCGCATGGAGACGGTGACGAGACCGCCGCCGGCCTGGCCGTCGACCGTGCTCGCGGCGATCTCCTGCTGCGCCTCGGCGAGCTGGGCCTGCATCTGCTGGGCCTGCTGGAGGAGTGCGTTCATGTCGGGTCCGGGCTGCATCTTGGGGTCCTTTCGGCGGTGTACTGGGCTCTGCCTGTTCCTGCCCGGGGTCGGCCCCGGTCGGTCGGCACCCAGCGTAACCGTCCGATCGGACACAGTGCCGTGCCCGCGCCGCCGCGGGTGGGTCAGCGGTCGATCGGGCGGGCCCCGAGGTGCTCCTTGAGCAGTGCCAGCGCGATGTCCTCACCGGTCCGGTGGTCGAGATTCTGCGGGCCGCTGCTGCGGGCCTCGTCGACCATCTCGTCCTCGGAGATCGGCGCCGCTGGCGGCGCGTCCGGTTCGCCGGGTTCCGGTTCGGGCTCCTCGGGCGGCGGCGGGATGTCGTCGTACCCGCTCTGCCCGCCACCGGATCGGCCCTCGGTACGTCCCTGGAGTCGACGCTCCCAGCCCCGGGGTTCGGTCTGCGGGGGCGCTCCGGAAGCCCCGCCGGCCGGGCCTGCCGCGCCTCCCCTGGCCGCCGGCTGATCGGTGGCGGGGGCTGCGCCACCTGCGGGAACACTGCCGGAGGTGCACTCGATGGTCCACTCGCCACCCACGACCTCGGTGATCGAGTCGGTGATGGCGGTGGCGTTGTGCGGCTGCGCCAGTCGCTTGGCCAACGGTGCGTAGTCGTGGACCAGGTGGATCATCCGGCCGTTGACCGCGGCCACGGTCGCGCCGGCGAGCATGACCTCGACGGTCCTGGTCCGCTTACGCACGGCATCACGGATGGCGGGCCAGGCACGGCGGATGTCCTCGGCCTCAAGACCCGCGCCTGTGCGCGCGTCGGCAGCAGCGGGAGCAGCGGAAGCCGACTCTGCCGGGGCCGGTTCTGTAGCAGGTGCCGCGGGCGGGGCGGGCTGCGGAGCGGCGCCCGCCTGAGGTGACTGCTCGGGCGTCTCAGGCTGCTGTGGCCGGGCCTGCTGCTCTGCCGGGAACTGCCCCGCAGCGGGCTGCTCGCGCCACGGATCGTCCGTCGGAGCAGACGGCGGTGCGGCCCCCTGCTCGGCCTGCGAAGCATCGGACTGCTCCTCAGCCGGCGCTGCCGCCGGGGATGCGTCGTGCGGAGTCTGGTGGTCGGCCTGCTGCTGCGCCACGGATTCGCCGGGAACCACCGGCGCCGCGGGGTTCGGAGCGGCAGCCGGCTCGGCCGCGGGCTCGGGACCCCGGGGCTCGGCGGACGGCTGTGGGGGCTCTGCCTGAGCGGCTGGAGCCTGCGACTCAGGAGCCCGGGGCGCCTGCGCCTGGCCCGGCGCCTGCTCTGCGGCAGGCTCGGGCTCGGGGCTCTGCGTAGCCGGAGCAGGCTCGGGACTCTGCGTGGTCGGAGCGGGCTCGGTCGCCTGCGCGACCGGAGCGGCAGGCGGCACAGGAGCTGGCGGAGTGGGAGTGGGCACCGCCGTCGGCGGGGTCACCGCAGCCGCGCCGGCCGCGGCATCGGCGGCCTGCTGCTGCGACCGGCGGACGAACTTCGGCCGGCCTCCGGCGGGAGCCGCAGCCCCCGCGGACTGCGCTACGGGCGGGTGACCGGCGGGCGCCGTGGCCGCGTTGTCGTCGTCAGGCCTCCCGCTCCCACCCGGGGCGGAACCTCCGCCACCACCGACACCCGCGGCGGCGGCCGGGGCACCTCCCCCTACGGCGGGCCGCCCAGCCTCGAGCGACTCGACTCGCTGGAGCAGCGCGGCCACGGAATCATCCGCCGACGGCAGCAAGAGCTTGGCGCAGAGGATCTCGAGCAACAGCCGCGGCGAGGTCGCCCCACGCATCGACGCCATCCCCTCGTGCACCATGTCGGCACAGCGGGCGAGCGTGGCGGGCCCGATGTTCTCGGCCTGGCGGCGCATCGTGTCCGCCTGCTCGACAGGCGCGTCGACGAGCCCGCGCTCGATGGCCTGCGGCACCGACTGCACCATGATCAGATCGCGCAGCCGCTGCAGAAGGTCGGCCGCGAACCGGCGCGGATCGTGTCCGGCCTCGACCACCTTGTCGACGGTCCGGAACAGCGTGGCCCCGTCCCCGGCCGCCAGCGCGTCCACGGAATCGTCGATGAGCGCGACCTCGGTGGCGCCCAGCAGCGCGACGGCCCGGGGGTAGGTGATTCCCTCGTCCCCGGCGCCGGCCATCAGCTGGTCCAGCACGCTGAGGGTGTCTCGCGGCGACCCTCCACCGGCCCGGATGACCAGCGGGAACACCGTCGGGTCGACGTTCACGCCCTCCTGCTCGCTGATCCGCTCGACCAGCCCGCGCATCGACGACGGCGTGAGCAGCCGGAACGGGTAGTGGTGCGTGCGCGAGCGGATGGTCGGCAGGACCTTCTCCGGCTCGGTGGTGGCGAAGATGAAGATGAGGTGCTCCGGCGGCTCCTCCACGATCTTGAGCAACGCGTTGAAACCCGCGTTGGTGACCATGTGGGCCTCATCGATGATGAGCACCCGGTACCGCGAGGACGCCGGCGCGAAGAACGCGCGTTCCCGCAGGTCGCGCGTGTCGTCCACGCCGCCGTGGCTGGCCGCGTCGAGCTCCGTGACATCCAGGGTGCCGTTGCCGCCGGGCGCGAGCGCGATGCACGAATCGCACTCACCGCACGGGTCGGGTGTGGGCCCCTGGACGCAGTTGAGCGAGCGGGCGAGGATCCGCGCGGACGAGGTCTTGCCGCAGCCGCGCGGCCCGGAGAACAGGTAGGCGTGGTTGATACGACCGGAGGACAACGCCACCGAGAGCGGATCGGTGACGTGCTCCTGCCCCACGACCTCGGCGAACGAGGCGGGACGATACTTCCGATAGAGAGCCACGCCTAGAGGGTACCGAGGGGGTCTGACAACCACGATGGGGACGGCGACCGGGCCATGCGGCCGACGTGGCATGCGGGGAAATGACCGGAGGGGCCGCGCATGCGCAGCCCCTCCCGACGTCCCTCGCGCGGCGATAGGCCCCCTCAGACCCCGCGGCGCGGTTCCCGAACCGGATCATTGGCGCCGGCCCCTCGCAGCCCCTCAGCTGCACTCCGGCACCCGACCCGTGCGGCTCGGACGAGTTTGATACAACCAGACCGCCCCGAGGGGTTCAAGGCCTTCACCCTATTGACGACCGATCAACAATCGGGCCCCGCGGAGTTATCGCACGTCAAGACCGCAGACACCCGTCAGTCCCGGCACGGTTGATTTTTATAACGTGTCCCAGATCACCGGGCCGGAGATGCGCAGGTCACCCCGAGGGAGCCGACCTCTCACGCGAACTGACGCACCGACAACAGTTGGCCCCCGAACCGGTAACGATGCCGGACCGGTTGTTGCACGCGCCGGAGGACGTGGTTGTCGGGTCAGCCAGCAGCGCGGCAGGCGGCGAGCAGCACGCACAACCCCACGACATCCATCGCGGTCTCCACCTCCACCAGCGGCGGCAGGGTCGGCGCCAGGCGGATGTGGCGATCATCCGGATCGTTGCCGTACGGGTAGGCCGACCCGGCGGGCGTCAGGGCCACGCCGAGCTCCTTGGCCAGGCGCACGGTCTCGGTCGCGGCGCCGTCGACCACCTCGAGGTCGATGAAGTAGCCACCCTCGGGCATCACCCAGCTCGCGACGCCGTACTCACCGAGCCGCCGGGTCAGCGCGGCATCGGCGGCCTCGAACTTCGGCGCGACGCTCTCGCGGTGCCTGAGCATGTGCGCGCGAACCCCGTCGGCGTCGCCGAAGAACCGGGCGTGCGCCAACTGGTTGACCTTGTTCGGGCCGATGGACCGGATCCCGGTGTGGCCGAGGTACCAGTCGAGGTTCGCCCTGGACGAGGAGAGGAACGACACCCCCGCCCCGGCGAAGGTGATCTTGGAGGTCGAGCAGACCTGCAGGAAGCGATTCGGGTACCCGGCCTCGGCGGCGATCGTGTCGACGTCCGGCACCTTGGGGAAGTCGTTGGTGAGCGTGTGGACGACGTAGGCGTTGTCCCAGATCACCCGGAAGTCGGGGGCGGCGGTGACCATACGGGCCAGGCGGGAGACCGTGTGGTCGTCATAGACCGCACCCGTGGGATTGGAGAAGATCGGCACGCACCACATGCCCTTGATCGACGGATCCTCCGCGACGAGCCGCTCGACCTCGTCCATGTCCGGACCGGTCGGGCCCAGCGGCACCGGCACCATCTCGATGCCCAGCGCCTCGGTGATCCCGAAGTGGCGGTCGTAACCCGGAACGGGGCACAGCCAGCGCAGCTGCGGCTCGTCCTTCCAGGGCCGGAGAGAGTCGGGCGTGCCGAACAGCATGGCGAACGTCAGCAGGTCGTACATGATCGACAGGCTCGCGTTGTCCTGCGCGATCACCCGGTCCACATCCACGCCCAGCAGCTCGGCGAAGATCGACCGCAACTCGGGCAGACCCGCACCGCCGCCGTAGTTGCGCACATCGGTCCCACCGGCCATGTGGTCGCCCTCGCCGGGCAGGGAGAGCAGGCGCTCGGACAGATCGAGCTGCTCGGGCGAGGGCTTACCGCGCGTCAGATCCAGACTCAGCCCTGTGGCCGCCAGCGCGTCAAACTCCGAGAACAGTTGCGACTCGAGCTGAGCGAGATCGGCGGTGGAGAGATCGGACAGCGCCACGGTGGCCTCCGTCGGGTTCGGCAACTGGGGTGATGGTGGTGCCCTCTAGATATAAGGGGACCCCGCGCACCCGCCAGAGCCCGCTGACCCTTGCTGCCTTCCGGCCCTGGGGGAGTTCACAGGATGGACGCCGCGCGGGGTCCGTGGACGAGTCTAGCGGTGCGACCCCCGAGCCCGCACATGACCCATCCCGCGACGCGCCCCGTCCGCCATCCACGCGCCGCCCGCGCCACGCCCGCCGTGCCGTGGTTTGCCTCCGATTAACCGGGCTGGGTAAAGTGCTCCACGGAGGATTCGCCTAGTGGCCTATGGCGCTCGCCTGGAACGCGGGTTGGGGTTTATAGCCCCTCAGGGGTTCAAATCCCCTATCCTCCGCCGCAGACGCGGCCCGGAGCTCTCGAGCCCGGGCCGCGTCTCTCATTTCCGGCCCACCAGCGTGATCGCCCCTGTACCGCCATCGACGTGGACCACTGCGTCCGCCGCGAGTCGGGCCGTCGCCGCCTCCACCCCGAGCACCGCCGGGATCCCCACCTCCCGCGCCACGATCGCCGCGTGCGAGAGCACCCCGCCCGTCTCCGTGATGACCGCCGCCGCGACGGTGAACAGCGGGGTCCACGCCGGATCGGTCTCACGGCAGACGAGCACGTCCCCCGGCCTCACCTGACGAAAGTCCGCCGGCCCCCGCACGTGACGGACACGTCCGGTGGCCGTCCCCGCCGCGCCGGCGACCCCGCGCAGCACATCCCGCTCCGGGGCCTGCGGCGCCGGGGCCGGCAACTCCGCGGTCACCGGCCGCGCCTGGAGGACCCGGTTCCGGTCGCCTTCGAGCGCCCACTCCACGTCCCTCGGACCACCGAGCACCTGCGAGATCCGGACGCCGAGCCCGTGCAGCGTCCGCACGTCGTCGTCGCGGAGACACGGCCGGGCCCGGTCCGCCGCGGGCACCGGGGAGGTGACGATCCACCCGCCGACCCGATCACCGCGTTCGGCCTTCGCCCCGATCCGACGAGCGCGCACGCCGGCCCCGTCGACGGTCCAGGAGTCCGGGGTCACCCGCCCGGAGACGAGCCCGTCGCCGATCCCCCACGTCGCCTCGATCACCGTGACCGCGCCCGAGCCGCCGGTCACCCCGGGCCACGTGAACATCACTCCGGACACCTGCGGGTCGACCCACTCCTGTACCAGCACGGCCATCTCCCCCGCGTCCGCGCCGGCGCCCTCATCGCTGCGGCCGCCGCGGCCACCGCGGGCCCCGCGCGCACGGTAGGCGACGGCCCGCTCGTTCCATGTCGACGCCCAGCACGCCCGGATCGCGTCGCGCACCCCGACGCGACCCCGCACGGCGAGCGCGCTGTGGTGCTGCCCCGCCGCCGAACTCCGGTCGGTGTCCTCCGATGACGACGACGAGCGCACCGCCACGCACCCCGAAGCCGATCGCCCGGTGAGACGGTCAAGCGCGCGGGCGATGGCGCCGTCGACCGAGGGAGGTAGTGCGGTGGCGAGGAGCTTCTCGCGGACCTCCTGCGTCGGCCCGGCGATGCCGAGACCGGCGACCGCGTCCCGGAAGACGGACACGGGGACCACGAATCCGGGCGGGACGTCGAACCCGGCACGCAGCAGTTCCGCCAGCGGCGCCGCCTTACCCCCGACCTCCGGGCCGCAGGCGGCATCGAGGTCGACCACGGCAGAGCTCACCGGCGCTCCCGCCCCAGCCCGGACACGAAATCCTGGTGGAGTTCGGCCCAGACCGTGTGGCACGACAGGGTGCCGACGCCGGCGATCGCGTCGTCGATGCCGTCCCGGGCCCGCGCGGCGGCGGCCCCGAACTGCCGGGGATAGCGCCCGTACCGCGGCACCGCGGGTACGAGCCGGACAATCAGCTCGTCGAGTTCCAGGTAGAGCTCGTCGAGTTCTGCGACCGTGCGGCCCCGCGCCGCGACCCGGCCGGCGGGCGTCGCCAGCTGCCATTCGGTGACCGTGCGCACCATCCGGGGATTGACCCGCTCGAATTCCGCCGCGCCCTCCTCGACGAGCTGACGCACTCCGGGCACCGACATCTCGTCGGCGTGCAGCGCCGCGTCGCGCCCACGGCCCTGCTCGGTGAGGACCCAACCGCCGGATCCGGCGAACTCCACGAACTCGACCAGGCCCTGACGCTCCAGTCCGCGAAGGGCCTCCTCGGCGGTCGGCCCGGGGAGCATCGCCCGCTCGCCGACCTGGGCCGAGGAACTGAATCCTCCGAGCCTGACGGCGTGCAAAACCGGGAAGTCGGCTGCGCCCGTCACCCGCCCACCTCGTTCGCCCGATCGCTCACCCGACGGAACCGCTGCTGCGCGGCCTGTGGTGTGCGGACCCGCAGCTGGCGCGCGATGTCCGGCCAGGTCAGCCCTTCTGCGCGTGCGATGAGGATCAGCGCGGACTCGAGGGCGTCCAGATCCTCACGTGCGGTCTCGATCAGGGCGAGCGCGGCGCGGATGTCGTCATGTGAGGCCTGGCCCACCGCGGAATTGGCGTGGCGGACTGCGAAGCGCAGCAGCGTCACGTCGTCGGGCGCCGCCCGGTGCGGCTGCCACGGTTGTCGCGGCAGCGCGTCAGCCCCCGCGTCGAGCAGCTGCTGCCGCGCCACCTCCACCGTCGTGGCCTCGTCCGTCTCGCCCCTGGAATCCATACACCCACGTTGGGGCATCAACGCCTCATTGTCAACAAGTCGTTGAGATGGTGGTACGGGCCCGGGTGCGAGCCCGGCCGAGTTGCACGCCCTCCCGACCCGCAACCCGGCTCCGGCGCGCGCCCACCTCGGTAGCATTACGACCGTGACGGAGACCACGGCCCCGGACGTCGCGCTTCGCGTGCTCGTCTACAGCAACGACGCCAGTACCCGCGGCCGCGTCATCTCCGCCCTGGGCACGCGCCCGCACCCGGATCTGCCGCGACTGGACCACGTCGAGGTGGCCACCTCCCCGGCCGCGATCGCCCACCTGGACGCCGGCGGGGTCGATCTGGCGATCCTCGACGGCGAGGCCGCCCCCACCGGCGGCCTGGGCCTGGCCAAGCAGCTGCGCGACGAGCTCGACAACTGCCCGCCGATCCTCGTCCTGATCGGCCGTGCCGACGACCGCTGGCTCGCGGACTGGTCCCGCGCGGACGCCTCCGTCGCCCACCCGATCGACCCACTGACGCTGCGCGACACGGTCAACGGCCTCCTCACCGGGTCCCGACCGCACCCCTGACACGCGGTCTGCCCGAAGTGCCGACACCCGTCGAAGCTATGTGAGTAGAGTCACAGTCAGTGACCGGTGAGAACCGGATCACCGGGGAGACGGGGCCCTGGAGAACCCACCACGACAGGCCGCCCGGACCCCCTGCGGTTGCAGGAGAGGTGTGCCCACAGGCACGCCCTCGACCAGGCGCGAGGGAGTGACACCGACGTGAACGAGTATGTGCCCATTCTGGTCCTCGGGGGCCTGGCCGTCGCGTTCGCCGTGTTCTCGTCGTTCGTCTCGTCACTGGCGGGGCCGAGCCGCTTCAACCGGGCCAAGGTCGAGGCCTACGAGTGCGGCATCCAGCCCACCCCGCAGCCGGCGGGCGGCGGCCGTTTCCCGGTGAAGTACTACCTCACCGCGATGCTCTTCATCATCTTCGGCATCGAGATCCTCTTCCTGTACCCGTGGGCCGTCTACTTCGACGAACTGGGCCTGTTCGGCCTGGCCGCGATGGCCCTGTTCGTCGTCAACGTCTCCGTCGCCTACGCCTACGAGTGGCGCCGCGGCGGGCTGAGCTGGGACTAGCCGGCAGCGTCCGCGACACGCGCGGAAGCACGCGAGATACAGGAGAGGAGCACGGCCATGGGACTCGAGGAGAAGGTGCCGGCCGGGTTCCTGCTGACCACGGTCGAGCAGCTCGCCGGATACTTCCGCAAGGGGTCGCTGTGGCCGGCCACGTTCGGGCTGGCGTGCTGCGCGATCGAGATGATGGCCACCAGTGGCGGCCGCTACGACCTGGCGCGTTTCGGCACGGAGGTGTTCCGCGCCTCGCCGCGCCAGGCGGACCTGATGATCGTCGCGGGCCGGGTGAGTCAGAAGATGGCCCCGGTGCTGCGCCAGGTATACGACCAGATGGCCGAGCCCAAGTGGGTGCTGGCGATGGGCGTGTGCGCGTCGTCCGGCGGGATGTTCAACAACTACGCGATCGTCCAGGGCGTCGACCACATCGTGCCCGTCGACATCTACCTGCCCGGCTGCCCACCGCGCCCGGAGATGCTCATGCACGCCATCCTCACGCTGCACACCAAGATCGAGTCGATGCCGCTGGGCGTCAACCGGGTGGAGGCGGTGAAGGCCGCCGAGCAGGCCGCCCTGGACGAGCGCCCGTTGATCCCGGTCGAGGGGATGTTCCGATGACGGACAACCCGGACCGCGGCGACCCACCGGAGCTCCGTGACGCGCCCGACCGACGTGGTGTACCCGGCCGCCGCGACGCCCCCTCTACAACCGGTGAGTTCGCGGTGCCCGATGCGCACCGCGCCGGGCCGGAACTGGTCGGCGAGCGCCGCGGCATGTTCGGCGTCCGCGGGTCGGGGGACACGTCGGGGTTCGGCGGCCTGGTCCGCCCGACGGCACTGCCGGGCGGGTCGGAACCGCCGTATGAGAACGACGACGACAACGCTGTCATCGAGGGCCTCACGGCAGCCCTGCGGCAGCAGGGTGGGCCGGGCTTCGACGAGGCCGTCGAGCGGGTCGTGGTCCACGCCGGCCAGCTGACCCTGCACGTGGTGCGGGAGCACCTGGCGACGGTGGCGCGGACGCTGCGGGATGATCCGGAGCTGCGGTTCGAGATGTCGCTGGGCGCCAGCGGGGTGCACTACCCGGACGCCACCGGCCGCGAGCTGCACGTGGTGTATCCGCTGCAGTCCATCACCCACAACCGCCGCGTGATGCTGGAGACCAGCGCCCCGGATTCGGACCCGCACGTCCCGTCGCTGACCCGCGTGTATCCCACGACGGACTGGCACGAGCGGGAGACCTACGACTTCTTCGGCGTGATCTTCGACGGTCATCCGTCGCTGACCCGGATCGAGATGCCGGACGACTGGGAGGGCCACCCGCAGCGCAAGGACTACCCGCTGGGCGGTATCCCGGTGCAGTACAAGGGCGCGACCGTACCGCCGCCGGACGAGCGGAGGGCGTACTCATGAGCACCGACCGCACCCGCGCGCACCGCACCCGCCGCTCCGCCGGCCCGGGCAGCGATGCCTCGGACACGATCCTCACCGCCTCCGGGCAGGACTGGGACGCGATCAGCGCGGCCGCGCGCAATGCCGACGACGACCGCATCGTGGTCAACATGGGCCCGCAGCACCCGTCGACCCACGGGGTGCTGCGGCTGA
Organism: Dietzia sp. NPDC055877; assembly: GCF_053615975.1. Classification (NCBI taxonomy): domain Bacteria; kingdom Bacillati; phylum Actinomycetota; class Actinomycetes; order Mycobacteriales; family Dietziaceae; genus Dietzia; species Dietzia sp. NPDC055877. The sequence goes on from NZ_JBSHCV010000010.1 coordinate 97,807, forward strand.
TCCTCGAGATCGAGGGCGAGACGGTCACGCAGGCCCGCTGTGGGATCGGCTACCTGCACACGGGGATCGAGAAGAACCTTGAGTTCCGCTACTGGACCCAGGGCGTCACCTTCGTCACCCGCATGGACTACCTGTCGCCGTTCTTCAACGAGGTGGCCTACTGCCTCGGGGTGGAGAAGCTGCTCGGGATCACCGACCGGGTCCCCGAGCGGGCGTCGGTGATCCGGGTGATGCTCATGGAGCTCAACCGCATCGCCTCCCACCTGGTCGCGGTGGCCACGGCCGGCATGGAACTGGGCGCCACCACCCCGATGCTGTTCGGGTTCCGCGATCGCGAGCTGATCCTCGACGTGTTCGAGGTGATCAGCGGGCTGCGGATGAACCACGCCTACGTCCGGCCGGGCGGGGTGGTGCAGGACCTGCCCGACGAGGCCGTGCCCATGGTCCGCGACCTGCTCGAGGTGCTGCCGGGGCGGATCCGCGAGATGGAAATGCTGCTGCGGGAGAACCCCATCTGGAAGATGCGGTTGTCCGGCATCGGCTACCTGGACCTGACCGGCTGCATGGCCCTCGGCGTGACGGGCCCGGTCCTGCGCGCGACCGGCCTGCCGCACGACGTGCGCCGCTCCGACCCCTACTGCGGCTACGAGAACTACGAGTTCGACGTGGTCACAGGGTCTGCCAGCGACTGCTACGACCGATTCGTCATCCGCATCGACGAGATGAAGGAGTCGTTGAAGATCGTCGAGCAGTGCCTGGACCGGCTCGCCCCCGGCCCGGTGATGGTCGACGACCCCAAGATCGCCTGGCCCGCCCGGCTCAAGGTCGGCCCCGACGGCCTCGGCAACTCCCAGGAGCACATCCGCCACATCATGGACAACTCCATGGAGGCGCTGATCCACCACTTCAAGCTGGTCACGGAGGGATTCCCCGTGCCGCTCGGCCAGGTGTACGTGCCGGTCGAGTCGCCGCGCGGCGAGCTGGGCGTGCACATGGTCTCCGACGGCGGCACCCGCCCGTACCGGGTGCACTACCGCGACCCGTCGTTCACCAACCTGCAGGCCGTCGCCGCCATGTGCGAGGGCGGGATGATCGCCGACGTGATCGCCTCCGTGGCCAGCATCGACCCCGTGATGGGAGGGGTGGACCGATGAGCACTCCGCAGCAGTCCCGCGGCGAGCCGGTGTTCCTCCAGTTCGGCCGCCTGCCCGACGAACCCGGCGAGGTCGTCCGGCCGGACGCCCGCCGCGCGTACCCCGCCGACGTGCGGGGCCGCCTCCGGGCCGACGCCGATCAGATCGTCTCCCGGTATCCGCAGGCCCGCTCGGCGCTGCTGCCGCTGCTGCATCTGGTCCAGGCGGAGGACGGGTACCTGACCCCGGCCGGGATCGAGTTCTGCGCCGTCGTCGTCGACCTCTCCCCCGCCGAGGTCATGGCGGTGGCCACCTTCTACTCCATGTACCGACGCACGCCCACGGGCGACTACCTCGTCGGGGTGTGCACCAACACCCTCTGCGCGGTGATGGGCGGCGACGAGATCTACGCCGACCTCGCCGACCACCTGGGCCTCGACGGGCCCGGCACCACCGACGACGGGCGCGTCACCCTCGAACGGATCGAGTGCAACGCTGCCTGCGACTTCGCGCCGGTGGTGATGGTGAACTGGGAGTTCTTCGACGACCAGACGCCCGGCGAGGCGCGGCGCGTCGTCGACGACCTGCGCGCCGGCAGGACCGTGACGCCCACGCGCGGCGCCCCGCTGTGCACGTTCCGGGAGACCTCCCGCATCCTCGCCGGCTTCCCAGACCCCCGCCCCGGCGCGAACGACGGCGCGCCCGGCGAGGCCACCCTGGCCGGACTGCGCACCGCGCGCGAGCACGATATGCGCGCGCCCGATCCCGGCGGGCCCACACGCGACGACACCGCCCCCACCCCGGTCGAGGAGGCCTGACATGGCACTCGCGCCGTACCTCAGCCGCTACTGGGACGCCCCCTCCAGCTGGACGCTGGAGACCTATCTCGCGCACGACGGTTATACGGGCCTGCGCGCGGCGCTGGCCACCGACCCCGACGCGGTGACCTCCACCGTCCTCGATGCCGGACTGCGCGGGCGCGGTGGCGCCGGCTTCCCGACCGGGCGCAAGTGGAGCTTCATCCCGCAGCAGCCGGCCGACGGCCCCGCCGACCCCGACGGGCCGGCCGCCAAGCCCCACTACCTGGTGGTCAACGCCGACGAGTCCGAGCCCGGCACCTGCAAGGACATGCCGCTGATGCTGGCGACGCCGCACGTGTTGATCGAGGGCGTGATCATCGCCGCGTACGCGATCCGCGCCTCGCACGCGTTCATCTACCTGCGCGGCGAGGTGGTCCCGGTTCTGCGGCGGCTGCAGGCCGCGGTGGCCGAGGCGTACGAGGCCGGCTACCTCGGCGAGGACATCCTCGGCAGCGGGTTCGACCTGGAACTGGTCGTCCACGCCGGGGCCGGGGCCTACATCTGCGGCGAGGAGACCGCGCTGCTCGACTCGCTCGAGGGCAGGCGCGGCCAGCCCCGACTGCGGCCGCCTTTCCCCGCGGTCGAGGGCCTCTACGCCTGTCCCACCGTGGTGAACAACGTCGAGTCCATCGCGAGCGTGCCGTCGATCCTGCAGCACGGGCCCGAGTGGTTCCGGTCGATGGGCTCGGAGAAATCGCCCGGCTTCACCTTGTACTCGCTGTCGGGGCACGTCACCCGGCCCGGTCAGTACGAGGCGCCGCTGGGCATCACGCTGCGTGAGCTGCTGGAGCTGGCCGGCGGGATCCGCGAGGGACACACCCTCAAGTTCTGGACCCCGGGCGGCTCGTCGACCCCGATCCTCACCGACGCCCACCTGGACATGCCGCTGGACTACGAGGGCTGCGCGGCCGAGGGCACGATGCTCGGCACCAAGGCGCTGCAGATCTTCGACGACACCACGTGCGTCGTGCGGGCGGTGCTCCGGTGGTCCGAGTTCTACGCCCACGAGTCCTGCGGCAAGTGCACGCCCTGCCGCGAGGGCACCTACTGGCTCACGCAGATCATGCAGCGGCTCGAGGACGGCACCGCGAGGGAAGACGACATCGAGAGGCTGCTGGACATCTCCGACAACGTCTTCGGCAAGTCGTTCTGCGCCCTCGGCGACGCCGCGGCCACCCCGATCATGTCGTCCATCCGCCTGTTCCGCGACGAGTACCTGGCCCACATCCCCGGCGGCTGCCCGTTCGACCACCGTCGCTCCACCGTGTTCGCCGATCGCGCCACCGCCGGCGCCGGGGAGGTGCCCCGATGACCCCGCCCGCTGACGAGCAGGTCACGTTGACGATCGACGGCCGCGAGGTGTCGGTCCCCAAGGGCACGCTGATCATCCGGGCCGCCGAGCGGATGGGCGTGGAGATCCCCCGCTTCTGCGACCACCCGCTGCTCGAGCCCGCCGGGGCGTGCCGTCAGTGCATCGTCGAGGTGGAGGGCGCGCCGAAGCCGGTCACCTCGTGCACCACCCCGGTCACCCCGGACATGGTGGTGCGCACTCAGGCCACGTCCGAGGTCGCCGACAAGGCGCAGCGCGGCGTGATGGAGCTGTTGCTGATCAACCACCCGCTCGACTGCCCGGTCTGCGACAAGGGCGGCGAGTGTCCACTGCAGAACCAGGCCCTGTCCAGCGGGCACGCGCTGTCGCGGTTCACCGAGGTCAAGCGCACGTTCCCCAAGCCGCTGTCCCTGTCCTCGCAGGTGCTGCTCGACCGCGAGCGCTGCGTGATGTGCGCGCGCTGCACGCGCTTCTCCGAGCAGATCGCCGGCGATCCGCTCCTCGACCTGTTCGAGCGCGGCGCCCAGCAGCAGGTCGGCGTGTACGGCGAGGAGGGCTTCGAGTCCTACTTCTCCGGCAACACCGTCCAGATCTGCCCGGTCGGCGCCCTCACCGGCGCCGCCTACCGGTTCCGCGCCCGCCCCTTCGACCTGGTCTCCAGCCCGGCCGTGTGCGAGCACTGCGCGAGCGGCTGCGGCCAGCGCACCGACCACCGCCGCGGGAAGGTGCTCCGCCGCCTGGCCGGCAATGATCCCGAGGTCAACGAGGAGTGGAACTGCGACAAGGGCCGCTGGGCGTTCACCTACGCACGCGCTCGTGATCGCCTCACCACGCCGATGATCCGCGGCGAGGGCGGCGGCCTGGTGCCGGTGCCCTGGTCGACCGCGCTGGCGGTCGCCGCGGAGGGGCTCGCCGCGGCCCGCGGCCGGACGGGAGTGCTGGCCGGCGGGCGACTGACGGCCGAGGACGCCTACGCGTACGCCAAGTTCGCGCGGGCCGTCCTGAACACCAACGACATCGACTTCCGGGCCCGCCACCACAGCGCCGAGGAGGCTGATTTCCTCGCCGAGCGCGTGGTCGGCCGGGCGCCCGGTGGCGGCCCGCCGGCCGCGGTCACCTACTCCGATCTCGAGACGGCCCCGGTCGCCCTGCTCGTGGGTTTCGACCCGGAGGAGGAGTCGCCGATCGTTTTCCTGCGGCTGCGCCGCTGCGCCCGCGACCTCGGCCTGCCGGTGTTCGCTATCGCGCCCTTCGCCTCCCCGGCGGTGCTCAAGACCGATGCCACCCTGCTGCCGACCGTCCCCGGCGTCGAGCCACAGGTCCTCAACGCACTCGCCGCCGCCGAACCAGACCACGACGTGCTCTCCACCCTGCTGCGCCGGCCCGGCGCGGTGATCATGGTCGGCGAACGCCTCGGCGCGATCCCGGGCGGCCTGCCCGCCGCGGCCGCGCTCGCCGACGCCACCGGCGCCCGCCTGGCCTGGGTCCCCCGCCGCGCCGGCGAGCGCGGTGCCCTCGAAGCCGGGTGTCTGCCGGGCCTGCTGCCGGGAGGCCGGCCCGTGACCGACGCCGCCGCCCGCCACGCGCTCGCGGAGCTGTGGCGTTGCGACGAGCTGCCCACCGCTCCCGGCCGCGCCACCACCGAGCAGCTCGAGGCCGCCGCCGCGGGCGAACTCGACGCGCTGCTCATCGCGGGGGTCGAGGCCGCGGACCTGCCCGACCCGGCCGCCGCCCTCGCCGCCGTCGAGTCCGCCGGGTTCGTGGTGAGCATCGAGCTGCGCCGAAGCGAGATCACCGACCGCGCGGACGTGGTCCTGCCCATCGCGCCCACCGCCGAGAAGTCCGGCACCTACCTGACCTGGGAGGGCCGCCCGCGCCCGTTCGCCGCCGCGCTGACCGGCACCGATGCGATGCCCGATCTGCGTGTCCTCAATGCCCTCGCCGAGGAGACGGGCGCCTGGTTCGGCCTGCAGGACGTCGAGTCCGCACGCCGGGAGATGGCCGCCGTGCGCGAGGCCCTCAGCCCGGCATCCGCGCGCGCAGATGCACAGGCGCGCACCGATGCCTCGCAGCCGCACGCCGGCACCGCTCCAGAACGAGGGCAGGCCGTGCTGGCCACCTGGCGGATGCTCCTTGACGCCGGCCGCCTCCAGGACGGGGAGCCGCATCTGGCCGGAACCGCGCGCCGCCCGGTCGCGCGGATGTCGCCGGGCACCGCGGCCGAGATCGGGGCCGTCGACGACCAGCCGGTGACCGTCTCGACCGACCGCGGCGCGATCACCCTGCCGCTGGCCGTCACCGAGATGCCGGACCGCGTGGTGTGGCTGCCGCAGAACTCGCCGGGCTCGGCGGTGGGCGTCACGCTCGGGGCGGCCGCCGGCGACCTCGTGGACATCGCGGCCGGAGGCGACACGCCGGACGACACCGCCGGGGAGGGGGCGTCATGACCCGCCCGCACCTGCTCGCCGCGACCGGCTCGGAACTCGCGACGACGAGCGCCGACCTGACCGCGTTCGGCACGGACCCGTGGTGGCTCGTGCTGGTCAAGGTGCTCGGGGTGTTCGTGTTCCTGGTGGTGACCGTGCTCGCGGCGATCTACCTCGAGCGCAAGATCCTCGCCTGGATGCAGATGCGGATCGGCCCCAACCGCGTCGGCCCGTTCGGCATCCTGCAGAGCCTGGCCGACGGCGTGAAGATCGCCCTCAAGGAGGGGCTGATCCCCAAGGGCGTCGACAAGCCGATCTTCCTGCTCGCCCCGGTCATCGCGGTGATCCCGGCATTCATGGCGTTCGCCGTGATCCCCTTCGGACCGGAGGTCTCGATCCTCGGCCACCGGACCCCGCTCCAGCTCACCGACCTGCACGTGGGCGTGCTCTACATCCTCGCCGTGACCTCGATCGGCGTATACGGGATCGTGCTGGCCGGCTGGTCGTCCGGCTCCACGTACCCGCTGCTCGGCGGCCTGCGGTCCACGGCCCAGGTGATCAGCTACGAGATCGCCATGGCGCTGTCCTTCGTGGGCGTGTTCCTGTTCGCCGGCACCATGTCCACCTCGGGGATCGTCGACGCGCAGTCGCGGGTGTGGTTCGTGTTCCTGCTGCTGCCGTCGTTCTGCATCTACGTGATCTCGATGGTCGGCGAGACCAACCGCGCCCCCTTCGACCTGCCCGAGGCCGAGGGCGAGCTCGTGGGCGGCTTCCACACCGAGTACTCGTCGCTGCGGTTCGCGATGTTCATGCTCGCCGAGTACGTCAACATGACCACGGTCTCCGCCCTCGCCGCGACCCTGTTCCTGGGCGGCTGGCGGGCCCCGCTGCCGTTCTCCCTCCTCCCCGGCGCCGACTCCGGATGGTGGGCGCTGTTGTGGTTCGTCATCAAGGTGTGGGGCTTCCTGTTCGTGTTCATGTGGCTGCGCGCCACCCTCCCGCGCCTGCGCTACGACCAGTTCATGGCCTTCGGCTGGAAGGTGCTCATCCCCGTCTCCCTGGCCTGGGTGATGGTGGTGGCCGCCATCCGGGTAATCGTCGGCCCGGAGTCGGCGCTGCTGACCCCCGCCATGGTGATCGCGGGACTGGCCGCGGTGGCCGTCATCGTCGTCGTCAGGCGTGTCCTTTCCCGACGCGGCGCCGCGCACGACGGCCCCCGACCCGGCCCGGCCACCTCCGCCGTCGGCTCCGGCGCCTCCGACCCGTCCCCGTTCGACCCGACCTCATTCGACCCGGCCCCGTTCAACCCCACCGCCGGCGGCTTCCCCGTCCCCCCGCTCCCCCACCAGCGCTCCGCCACGCCGCCGACCAAGGAGGCCCGCCATGCCTGAGGTGCCCAGGTTCCTCGAGCCCCTCGCCGGGTTCGGGGTGACGTTCGGGACGATGTTCAAGCCCGCCCACACCGAGCAGTACCCCGAGGAGAAGGTGCCGGTCGCGCCCCGCTACCACGGGCGACACCAGCTCAACCGGTACGCCGACGGGCTCGAGAAGTGCATCGGCTGTGAGCTGTGCGCGTGGGCGTGCCCGGCGGATGCGATCTTCGTCGAGGGCGCGGACAACACCGCCGAAGAGCGCTACTCCCCCGGCGAGCGGTACGGACGGAACTACCAGATCAACTACCTGCGCTGCATCGGCTGCGGGCTGTGCGTCGAGGCGTGCCCGACCCGCGCGCTGACCATGACGAACGACTACGAGATGGCCGACGACAACCGCACCGACCTCATCTACACCAAGGACGACCTGCTCGCGCCGCTGCGCACCGGCATGGTCCCGGCGCCGCACGACCTGTACCCGGGCGCCGACCACGGCGACTACTACCGCGGCGAGATCACCGGCTCCGCGCCCGAGCAGGGCGAGCCGTACGACGGGGAGGCGAGCTGATGTCCGGCGGCGAGTCGGTGCTGTTCTGGGTCCTCGCGGTGATCGCGGTGGCCGGGGCGCTGGGCGTGGTCTCGGCGACCAAGGCCGTCTACTCGGCGCTGTGCCTGGCGGCGACCATGGTGTCGCTGGCGGTGATGTACATGGCGCAGGGTGCGGTGTTCCTGGGGGTGGGGCAGATCGTGGTCTACACGGGAGCGGTGATGATGCTGTTCCTGTTCGTGGTGATGCTCATCGGCGTGGAGTCCTCGGACTCGCTGGTCGAGCGGATCCGCGGGCACCGGGTCGCGGCGATCGTGGCGGGGCTCGGGTTCGGCATCCTGCTGGCCACCGGCCTGGCGCGGGCGCAGCTGGGGCCGTTCGCCGGCTTCGGGCCCGATCATCAGGACGTGCCCGCACTCGCCGAGCTGCTGTTCACGCGGCACGTGTGGGCGTTCGAGCTGACCGGCGTGCTGCTCATCATCGCCACTCTCGGCGCCATGGTGCTGGCGCACCGCGAGCGGTTCACCGGCCGGCTGACCCAGCGACAGCTGTCCGAGCAGCGGTTCCTCGACTGGCAGCGCGACGACTCCGCCCGCGTCACCCCGCTGCCCAGCCCGGGCGTGTACGCGCGGCGCAACGCCGCCGACCAGCCCGCCCGACTGCCCGACGGCTCCGACGCCCCCGACTCGGTCAGCGACGTGCTGCGCCGGCACAGCGATCGTGCGGCGGCCGGCGGCGAGCTGGAGTCCGGCGAGGCGGGCGGGTCCGGCGCCGGCGAGGCGGCCGGGCCCCGCGCGCGGGGCCGCCGAGGCGGTGCGCGGCGATGAGCCCCGAGTATTACCTCTACCTGTCCGCGATCCTGTTCACGATCGGCGCCGCCGGCTTCCTGCTGCGCCGCAACGCGATCGTGGTCTTCATGTGCATCGAGTTGATGCTCAACGCCACCAACCTCGCGCTGGTGACGTTCGCGCGGATGCACGGCGACGTCACGGGCCAGGTCATCGCGTTCTTCGTCATGGTGGTCGCCGCCGCGGAGGTCGTGATCGGGCTGGCGATCATCATGTCCATCTACCGTTCGCGCAGGTCGGCGTCGGTCGACGACGCCGACCTACTGAGGTACTAGGGGGACGACGACGATGACATCCACCGCCCTCGCGCACACCCTCGCGCCGGCCGTCGCCGACCCCGCCCTCTGGCTCGTCCCCGCATTGCCCCTGCTCGGCGCGGTACTCCTGCTGCTGATCGGGCGACGCGCGAACGCATGGGGGCATCTGCTCGCGTGCGCGGTCGCGCTGGCCGCCTTCGCGGTGGCGCTGTGGCAGTTCGTCGAGATGACCGGCCGCGGTGCCGGCGAGCGGGCCGCCACCCAGACCCTGTTCACGTGGATCTCCGTGGGCGAGCTGCACGTGGACTTCGGGCTGCGGCTGGACCAGCTGTCGATGGTGTTCGTGCTGCTCATCACCGGTGTGGGCCTGCTGATCCACATCTATTCGATCGGCTACATGGCCACCGATCCCGCGCGGCGTAAGTTCTTCGCCTACCTCAACCTGTTCCTCGCGGCGATGCTGCTGCTGGTCATGGCGGACAACTTTCTCGTCCTGTACCTGGGCTGGGAGGGCGTGGGCCTGGTCTCGTACCTGCTCATCGGGTTCTGGCAGCACAAGCCCTCCGCCGCGACCGCGGCCAAGAAGGCGTTCCTCGTCAACCGCGTCGGCGACATCGGACTGGCCATCGCGCTGTTCGTCATGGTCACCCAGCTGGGCACGCTGAGCTACGAGGGCGTGTTCGCGGCCGTCGACGGGCCGGCCAGCACAGTCCTGGTCACGGCGCTCGGGCTGCTATTGCTGGTGGGTGCGTGCGCCAAGTCGGCACAGGTGCCGCTGCAGTCCTGGCTCGGCGACGCGATGGAGGGCCCCACCCCGGTCTCTGCGCTCATCCACGCAGCGACCATGGTCACCGCGGGCGTCTACCTCATCACCCGCGCGAACCCGATCTTCGACGCCGCCCCCACGGCCCGGACCGCGGTGATCGTCGTGGGCGCGGTGACGCTGCTGTTCGGCGCGATCGTCGGCTGCGCGAAGGACGACATCAAGAAGGTGCTGGCCGCCTCCACCATGAGCCAGGTCGGCTACATGGTCATGGCGGCCGGCTTCGGCCCCGCCGGGTACGCGCTGGCGATCATGCACCTGCTAACCCACGGTTTCTTCAAGGCCGGGCTGTTCCTCGGCGCCGGCTCGGTGATGCACGGGCTCGACGACGAAGTGGACATGCGCCGCTACGGGGCCCTGCGCGCGGTCATGCCCATCACCTTCGTCACATTCGGCCTGGGGTACCTGGCGATCATCGGCGTCCCGCCGTTCGCCGGCTTCTACTCGAAGGAGGGCATCATCTCTGCCGCGTTCGACCTGGGCAGCACGGCGGGGGCGGGCTCGGTCGGCGGCTACCTGCTCGGGGCGCTCGCGCTGCTCGGCGCCGGACTGACCGCCTTTTACATGACCCGCGTGATGATCCTGACCTTCTTCGGTCCCAAGCGCTGGCACACGGAGGCCCACCCACACGAGTCGCCGCCGGTGATGACCGGGCCGATGATCGTGATCGCGATCGGCTCGGTGCTCGCGGGGTTGGTGCTCGCCATCGGCGGCCGCCTGCAGGACTGGCTGGCCCCCGTTGTGGGCGAACACCACGCCGCGCACGTCCTGCCGGTGTGGCTGGTCACCACGCTGTCGCTGGTCGTGGTGGCCCTGGGTGTGGCGGTGGCGGTCGTTCTCTACGGCCGCAGAGCCGTCCCGGTGACCGCGCCCGAGGGCTCCGCGCTCACCCGGGCCGCCCGGCGCGACCTCTACGCCGACGACCTCAACGAGTCGCTGTTCATGCGGCCCGGCCAGGCGGTCGTGGCCGGCACGGCCGTCGTCGATCGCACCGTTGTCGCGGGCGCGGCCACCGGGGTCGCGGCGGCCGTCGGGGACGCCTCCGCCCGCGGGCGCCTCCTGCAATCCGGACTCACCCGGACCTACGCCCTGTACATGCTGGCGGGCGCCGGCCTGGTGATCGCGGCCATGCTCGTGGGAGGTACCCTGTGACCGGCCCCGGACTGCTCACCGCCCTGTGGCTGACGCCCCTGATCGGCGCCATTGTCGTCGTCGTTCTGCCCCGGGGAGCGACACGCGCGGCGAGGCCCCTCGCCCTGCTCGCCTCCCTCATCGCACTCGGCCTGGCGGTCGCCGTGGCGGTCGGCTTCTCACCCGGCGGCGAGCGCTACCAGTTCGTCGAGTCCCGGCCGTGGATCTCCGCGTTCGGCGCCACCTACTCGCTCGGCGTGGACGGCGTGGCACTGGTCATGGTGCTGCTCGCGACCGCGCTCATGCCGCTGCTCCTGCTCGCCGGGTGGCGCGACGCCGGCGGGCCCGACAGTCGGCGCGCGCAGGCCTACCCCGCGCTCATGCTGGCCACGCAGGCACTCGCGCTCGTGACGTTCCTCAGCCTCGACGTATTGCTGTTCTACGTGGCGTTCGAGGCCATGCTCATCCCGCTGTACTTCCTCATCGGCATGTTCGGCGGCGGCTCGGACGACGGGGCGGAGCGGGCGCGCGCGGCGGTGCGGTTCCTCATCTACAACCTGCTCGGCGGGCTGGTCATGCTGGCCGCGGTGATCACGCTGTATATGTACACCTCGTGGTCCGGGATCGGACCCGACGGGGGCGGCACGTTCGACTACCGGCTCATCACCGCCGCCGTGGCCGACGGCAGCCTCTCGATCCCGCCCGGTGCGATGCTGTGGCTGTTCGCCGGGTTCACGCTCGCGTTCGCGATCAAGGCGCCGCTGTGGCCCTTCCACACCTGGCTGCCCGGCGCCGCGGTGGCCGCCACGCCCGCCTCGGCGGTGCTCATGATGGCGGTGATCGACAAGGTCGGCACCTTCGCCCTGCTGCGTTACAGCCTCCCGCTGTTCCCCGAGGCCGCGCGGACCGCGGCACCCGTGCTCATCACGCTCGCGGTGATCAGCATCATCTACGGCGGACTCATGGCGATCGCCCAGACCGACCTGCTGCGGCTCATCGCGTACGCGTCGATCTCGCACTTCGGGTTCATCGTGCTGGGCATCTTCGCCGGGACCGAGCAGGCCGCCGCCGGGTCGACGCTCTACATGGTCAACCACGGGCTGGCCACGGCCACGCTGTTCCTCGTGAGCGGGTTCCTCGTGCGGCGGCACCGGATGCGCGAGATCGCCTACTACGGCGGCTTGCAGCAGGTGGCGCCCGTGCTGGCCGGGGTATTCCTCATCGCCGGGCTGGCCACGCTGTCGCTACCGGGGCTCGCGCCGTTCATCAGCGAGTTCCTGGTGTTCGTCGGCACGTTCGGTCCGTACCCCGTGGCCGCCGTGCTCGCCACCGCGACCTTCGTCCTGGCCGCGGTCTACATCCTGTGGACCTACCAGCGCGTGATGGGTGGGCCCGTTGCGCCGGGGCTCGAGTCGACCCGCGACCTGAGCGTCCGCGAACGGGTGGTGCTGGCGCCGCTCGTGGTGGCACTGGTCGCGCTGGGCTTCTACCCGCAGCCCGCGCTGGACGTGATCGATCCGGCGGTCGCCGCGACCGTCGCCCACGTGGAAGGTGCCGCCCGATGACCCCGGACATCGACTACCAGGCCGTCCTGCCCCTGCTCATCGTGCTGGGCACGGCGATCGTCTCGGTGCTCGTCGAGGCGTTCGTGCCGGCACGGGCCCGGTACGTCACCCAGCTGGCGCTGTACCTCGGCGGGCTCGCCGTCTCGCTGGTCGCGGTGCTGCTGCTCGCCGGCACGCAGGTCGTCACCGCCGAGGGCGCCGTGGCCGTCGACGGGCCGGCGCTGTTCCTGCAGGGTGCGACCGTGGTGGTGGCTCTCGGTGCCGGGCTGCTCATCAGCGAACGCGGCCGGGCCGGTGTGGCGACCGCTTCCGGACGGGTGGGCGCGGGCGCGGTGTCGGCGTTGTCGTCGTCATCGTCTCCCGGAACACGCGCGGGCACCTCCCGCGGGCCCGTCCTCGCCGGCTTCGCGCCCCAGGCCGCGCTGGCGCCGGGCGGCGACAACGAACGGGCCGCCGAGCGCGCCGGCGTCACCCAGACCGAGGTGTTCCCGCTGGTGCTGTTCGCCACCGGCGGCCTCATGCTGTTCCCCGCCGCGAACGATCTGATCACGCTGTTCATCGCGTTGGAGGTGTTGTCGCTGCCGCTGTATGTGCTGTGCGGGATGGCCCGACGACGACGACTTCTCTCGCAGGAGGCGGCGCTCAAGTACTTCCTGCTCGGGGCGTTCTCGTCGGCGATCTTCGCCTACGGCATCGCCATGATGTACGGCTATGCGGGGACCGTCGACTTCGACGGGATCGCCGCCACCGTGCGGGCCGAGGGCGGCAGCACCCTGGCGCTGATCGGGGTGGCGCTGATGTCGGTGGGGCTGCTGTTCAAGGTCGGCGCCGCGCCGTTCCACAACTGGACCCCGGACGTGTACCAGGGGGCGCCGATCTCGATCACCGCCTTCATGGCCGCAGGGACCAAACTGGCCGCGTTCGGGGCGATCCTGCGGTTCTTCTACGTGGCCGTGCCCGGGCTCGAGTCGCAGTGGGTGCCCGTGCTGTGGGCCGTGGCCGCGCTGACGATGGTCGTGGGCACCGTGGTGGGCGTGACGCAGAACGACGTCAAGCGGCTGCTCGCGTACTCGTCGGTGGCGCACGCCGGCTTCCTGCTTACGGGGATGGTCGGCGCGCCGGCCGCCGGGACTACGGCGCTGCTGTTCTACCTCGCGGTGTACGCGGTGAGCACGGTGGGGGTGTTCGCGGTGGCCGGGTTGGTCCGCGATCCCGAGGGCGCCGAGATCACCGACCTGCGCTCGTGGGCGGGGCTCGGGAGGCGGCAGCCGGCGATCGCGGGGGCGTTCGCGGTGCTCCTGCTGGCGCTCGCCGGAATCCCGCTGACCAGCGGCTTCATCGCCAAGTTCGCGGTGTTCTCCGCCGCGGTCGACGCCGGCGCGGTGTGGCTCGTGCTGATCGGTGTGCTCTCCAGCGCGATCGCGGCGTCGTTCTACGTGCGCGTGATCGTGGTGATGTTCTTCCGCGAGACGCCTGGTGGGGCGGGTGCGGGGGCTCCCGCGGGCGCGGGGGCCGCGCAGGCGTACTCGGGCGCGGCGGCCGCGCACGGGGATGTGGACGCGGCGGCGGGGTCTCCCGACGTGGCGTTCGCGCAGCGGCCGGCCACCCTCGCGGTGGTGGGTGTGTCGGTGGCGGTCACGCTGGTGCTCGGGGGCGTCCCGCAGCCGCTGTTGGACCTCGCCGGCGCGGCCTCGGCGTTCGCGTTCGCCGGCTGACCGGACCGCCGGCTGTGCGGACCGCCGGCTGACCGGACCGCCGATCGTCGAGTGGTCTGACCCCTTCACGTTTTCCCAAGACACCCGCTGCCGAACCCCGCATCTGCGACCACTCGACGAAACCTCGAGCCCGGTGAGCAGGCGGCGGCGCAATCTAGGGCACGGTGAGCAGCCGGCGGCGGCCTCTGCCAACGGCCAGGGCGGGGCGAGTCGGGGACTCAGGCGTCGTCGACGCCCGGCGGGCGGAGCGGGCGCTCAGACGTCGTCGATGCCCAGCGGGGTCGCGTCGAACTCTCCCGACAGCGCCGACACCGCGCGTGCGAGCCGCAGGTCCCGCTGGGTGACGCCATCCACGTCGTGGCTGCGCAGGTCCAGGGTCACCTCGTCGTAGCTCCACAGCAGGTCAGGGTGGTGGTTCTGGCCGTTCGCCGCCTGCCCGATGGCGGAAACCAGGTCGATCGCGGCCTGCGGCGACTCGCATACCGCGGTGTAGGTCAGGGACCCCTCCGAGAACGCCCAGCCGGGAAGATCGGCGAGACCTTCCTCGATCTGCTCCTCGGTCAGGCGGGTGTTGTCGTCTGCGCTCATGCCGCCCAGTCTGACAGTTCGCCGCACCCCGCGCTGACCGACCCGCGAAGGTATACTCCGGGTATGACTCATACGACGATCAAGGTCAGTCGTGAGCTGCGTGACGTTCTCAAGCATCAGGCGGCCGCCGAGCACCGCACGCTGGGCGAGCATCTGGCCTATCTCGCTTCGCTCGTCGAGAAACAGCAGCGGTTCGACCGGCTTCGTGCCGAGATCGATGCATCAGATCCGGCCGATCTGGCCTCCTATCGCGAGGAGACCGACTGGTGGGATTCCGTGCAGGATGCCTGATCCCGAACCCGGCGACGTCGTGTGGGTGACCCTCGACCCCACCGTGGGCCGAGAGCAGAGCGGCCGACGGCCCGCCATGGTGGTGTCCTCCCGCGGGCACCTCTCGATCGCTGACACCCTCGTGATCGTCGTCCCGGTGACGTCGGTTGACCGCAAGTGGTCGAACCACGTGCGACTCCGGGGCGATGTGCCCCCTCGCGGATCGTGGGCCATGACCGAGCAGGTGCGCACCATCTCCCGCCGACGTGTAGTGGGCCGCGCCGGCCGGGTGGACTCATCGACGCTGATCGAGATCCGCCGGTGGCTCACCGATTTCATCGACGACTGACAGTGCACCGGAGCCGGATCGTGTCGTCGGACCACCCCGCCTACGCTGAAATGGTGACCGCACCGACCGCCCCGTCCAGCCCGCGCCTCCCCTCGCCGAGCAGTGACGCCCGGCCCGCGGACACCGTCCGCCCACGAACGACCGGCGCCGGCCGTTACGCCCCCAGCCCGTCGGGCGACCTGCACCTCGGAAACCTGCGCACGGCGGTCATCGCCTGGCTGCTCGCGCGCGACTCGGGCCGGGCGTTCCGGATGCGGGTCGACGACCTCGACACCGCCCGTGCCCGCCCCGGCGTCGCCGAGCGTCAGCTGGCCGACCTCGCCGCGATCGGCATCGACTGGGACGGCGACATCATGTGGGAGTCCGAGCGCTTCCCCGCCTACGCCGCCGCAGCCGACCGGCTCGCCGACCACGGCCTGGTCTACGAGTGCTACTGCTCCCGCCGCGAGATCGCCGAGGCCGCGCGCGCCCCGCACTCCCCGCCGGGTTCCTACCCGGGCACCTGCCGCGACCTTCCCGAATCCGAACGTGCCCGCCGCCGCGCCGCCCTCGGCCCGGGGCGGGTCCCCGCATTGAGGCTCCGGGCCGAGCTCACCGAGCTGACGATCACCGATCGGGTCCACGGCATCTATACAGGTGTTGTGGATGACGTGGTCCTGCGCCGGGGCGACGGCGTGTGGGCGTACAACCTCGCCGTCGTCGTCGACGATGCCGCGCAGGGCGTGGACCAGGTCGTCCGCGGCGAGGACCTCCTGCCCTCCACGCCGCGCCAGGCCTACCTCGCCGACCTGCTCGGCCTCGCGCGCCCCGAGTACGTGCACGTGCCGCTCGCGGTGAACGCGGCCGGGGAGCGGCTCGCCAAGCGGGACGGCGCGGTGACGTTGGCCGACCTCGCCGAGGCGGGGACGACGACGAGGGCCGCCGTCGCCCGCATCGTGGCCTCGCTGGGTGGGCCCGAGGGCTCGGACTCGATCCACGACCTTCGGGGCCGGGTCACTTTCGCGGCCCTGCGATCCGGGCCCTGGGTGTTCGGCTGACCGGCGGGCCGATCGTCGGCTGGTCGCTGGCCGATCGCCGGCTCTGTCCCACGCGACCACGCCCCGCCCACCCGCACACCCCGGTTGCAAGACACCGCCATGCAGTTGCCAGACAAAATGTGCGTTCCAAGGGCGAGAAAACGCACCGGATGTCTTGCGACCGGAGGGGCGTGTCTTGCAACCGAGGGTGCAGGGTGGTGGCCGGGCGAGGCCGGGCGATGGCCGGGTGAACTCGATCGGCTGGGCGGGCCGCGAATTCGCCACGCACAGACCTCGGCGCGGATAATCGACGCCCGTGACCACTTCATCGCAGAAGAATTCAGATCCGCTCGGGACTGGGCGGCCGGACGGGAACACTTCCGAGCCGGCGCGCAGCACCCCCTCCGCCCGCGACCGGGCCGTGTTCGCCGCGGTCGCCAGCCCCTACTACGGCTACCTCATCGCCCTGTTCGTCGGCGTGATGCTCATCAGCAACGTCGCCGGTACCAAGGGCGTCCTCCTCTTCCCGGACCTGGGCTTCGAGCTCGGTTTCCTCTCGCTCGACGGGTTCGTCACCGACGGCGCCTTCCTGCTCTTCCCGCTGGCCTACGTGCTGGGCGACGTGATCAGCGAGGTCTACGGCTTCCGCGCGATGCGCCGCGTCGTGATCTCAGGGTTCGCCGTGCTCGCCCTGGCCGCGCTGACGTTCACCATCACCACGCAGCTGCCGCCGGCCCCGTTCTACGAGAACCAGGACGCGTTCGAGGCGGTGGCCGGCGTCGTGCCGCAGTTCTTCCTCGCGGGCCTGGCCGGCTACGTGGTGGGCGAGCTGCTCAACTCGTACGTGCTGGTGTGGATGAAGCGTCGCACCGGCGAGAAGAGCCTGTGGGCGCGGCTGCTCGGCTCGACCGTGGTGGGCCAGCTCGCGGACACGCTGGTGTTCTGCACGATCGCTGCGCCCGCGCTGGGCATGGTGCTCGGTTCGGGCGACTACTGGAACTACGTGGTGATCGGCTTCGTCTGGAAGACGCTGGTCGAGGCTGTCCTGCTGCCGGTGACGTACCTGGTGATCGGCTGGATCAAGAAGCGCGAGCCCACCTACCAGGCGGCCCTCGCGGACTCGACGGTCTGACCGTTGGCGACCGCGCTGGCAGACTCGGTGGCATGATCTCGCGCGACCACCCTGGCGGCGGGCGCGGTGTGCCCGCCGTCAGGGTGCTGGGCCCGACCGTCGACGACCAGACCCGATGCGTGCACTACGCGGGCCCGCTGGATGTCATCGCGATCCGCTTCCACTGCTGCGGCGAGTTCTATCCGTGTTTCCGCTGCCACGCCGAGACCGTCGACCACCCGGTCTCGGCGTGGCCGAAGGCCGAGTTCGACACCCGCGCGATCCTGTGCGGCGTCTGCCGCACCACGCTCTCGATCAGCGACTACCTCGAGGCCGACGCCTGCCCGTCGTGCGAGTCGCCGTTCAACCCGGGATGCTCGCTGCACCACTCGATCTACTTCGAGTAGCGGCCCCTGCCCCATCACCTCGTCGAGTGGTCGCAGATCCGGCAGATCCCGAAGGCTCCTCTGGGCGAATGCGAGGGGGTGAGACCACTCGACGGCGCGCCGCCTGGGAGACCCCGCGCTCCGGCGCCTTCCGGCAACCTGGCTACCACTTTGCTCAACATCGACTCCTGAAGAGAATCAATCCCTCGCGAGCGCCGCGTTGATGGCTTCGATCCGCTCCTCCGACAACATGCCTTCAGCCTCCCACGAGTCGGCAACCCCAGCCGGGCCGTCACCGCTTCTGCGCGTAGTACCGCCCCGTGAACTCCGTCTTGTAGGCGAGGTACTCGTCGGGCCCGGCGGCCATCGCGGCGCGCACGTCGTCGACGAGCCGCACCACGAACGCAAGATTGTGCAGGGTCAGCAGGGTCTGACCGAGGAACTCCTTGGCCTTGAACAGGTGGTGGATGTAAGCACGCGAGTACTCCCGCGAGACCTCGGAGAAGCCGCCCGGGTCGAGGGGCGAGTGGTCGTGGCGGAACTGCGCCCGCGTCATGTTGACGCGCCCGTCCAGCGTGTAGATACCGCCGTGCCGCGCGAGCCGGGTCGGCGCCACGCAGTCGAAGGTGTCGGCGCCGTTCTCCACCGCGGTGAAGATGTCGTCGGGCTCGCTGATCCCCAGAAGGTGCCGCGGCCGGTCCTCGGGCAACTCCTCGGTACACCAGCCCACGATCGTGCCGAGGTTCTCCTTCTCCAGTGCCCCGCCGATCCCGTAGCCGCCGAACCCACGCCGCCCCTCGGACTCGGCGCGGTCGCTCATCTCGACGAGACCCCGCACGGCCTGCCGCCGCAGGTCCTCGAACTGGGCACCCTGCACGACACCCCACAGCGACTGCCCCGGCCGGTGCGTGCGTTCCAGCGACAACCGCTCGTGCTCATCGAGGCACCGCTGCGCCCAGCGCCGGGTCCGCTCCACCGAGCTCTCCTGGTACTTGCGCGTGTTCATCAGCGTGGTGAGCTCGTCGAACGCGAACAGGATGTCGGCGCCGAGCCCGTGCTGGATCTGCATGGACACCTCCGGCGAGAAGCGGTGCCGGGAGCCGTCGAGGTGGGAGGTGAAGGTGACGCCGTCCTCGTCGACCTTCGCCAGCCGCCCCTGCCCCTTGTTCGTCGCGGAGTCGTCGGGCTTGGTCGCGGCGCCGGCGGACATCTCGATCACCTTCTTGAACCCCACGCCCAGGCTCATCACCTGGAAGCCACCGGAGTCGGTGTACGTGGGCCCGGGCCAGCGCATGAACTCGCCCAGGCCGCCGGCGGCGTCGAGCACGTCGTGGCCGGGCTGGAGATACAGGTGGTAGGCGTTGGCGAGCACGGCCTGCGCGCCGGTCGAGCGGATCTGTTCAGGAGTCAGCGTCTTGACGGTGGCCTTGGTGCCGACGGGGATGAACGCCGGCGTGGCGATGTCCCCGTGCGGGGTGCGGATGACGCCCGTCCGCCCGCCGGCGGTGCCGTCGAGAACCATCCGCTCGCCCACGTCGAAGGTGGTGGGGCGGGTCGAGGAGGGCGCGTGGTCCGACATGCGTCCATCGTGGCACGTCGGGCGGGGCGCAACGGCCGTGCCCCTAGGATGACCGGTGGTGTCCGGACCCCGAAAACGCGAAGGTGGGAACCGAGGCGCTGGAATCGACGACCAGCGAGATAGCCAGGACGACTGCGAGAACGACGACGAAGACGACGACAAGGTGGCCGATGACCTCAGTAGGGAGCCGGAGACTCTCTCGGCAGGAACGCAGAGCCCAGCTGGTCGGGTTCGGGATCCGGCTGCTGGAGACCACGCCCTTCCATGCTCTGTCACTGGACGACGTGGCCGAGCGCGCCGGCGTCTCCCGCAGTCTGATGTTCCATTACTTCCCCACTAAACTGGACTACCTCACCGAGGTCGTCAGGTCGGCGGCCGATCATGTGCTGTCGCTGACCGAGGTTCCCGAGGGGACGCACGCGGACGGCGGCACCCGGGCGATCATCACCGCGCTGGTGCGCTTCATCCAGCGGCGCCGCGACAACTACGTGGCGGTCCTGCGGTCGGGTCGGTCTGTCGATCCGGCGCTGGAGCGGGTCGTCAACAGCATGCATCGCACCATCTGCCTGCGAATCCTCGCGAGCGTCGGCGTTGCCGACCCCCAGCCGATGACGCTGGTGCTCACCCGCGCCTGGCTGGCCGGGATCGAGGAGCTCGCGCTGCTGGGCGAGGAGTCGGGGCAGCCGCAGGAGTCGATCATCGATTCGGCGCTCACCACGCTGTTCGCTGTGGCGACGCTGCCGGACTTCGCCGATCCCGTCGCGACCGGGGCTCGCCCGACCCACTGATCGCCCCCAGCCCACCCCGGCCTCATCGAGAAGAGCCTTTCCCCCGTATCCGTCGAGGCGGTCTCAGGGAGCCAGCGCAACACCGTTGATGAGTTCGTTCATCTTGACATG